>DASPMK010000312.1:0-3369 GCA_035627075.1 Azospirillaceae bacterium | reverse complement strand
GGCCTTCGAGCATGGCGATCGTCTGCAAAATCTCCTTCTTCATCGACTTTGCGAGCTTCCTGTTGCGCTCGAGCGCCTTCTCGACGGTGCCAACGTCCGAGTAAATGAGCTCCGCCTGGATCGTCGCGATGTCGCGCAGCGGATCGACCGAGCCTTCGACGTGGGTGATGTCGGTCGATTCAAAGCAGCGCAGGACGTGGACGATGGCGTCCACCTCGCGGATGTTGGCCAGGAACTGATTGCCCAGCCCCTCGCCCTTCGACGCGCCGCGCACGAGGCCGGCGATGTCCACGAACTCAAGCTGGGTGGGGACGATCTTCTGCGACTTGGCGATTTCCGCCAGCTTGTCGAGCCGGGGATCGGGCACGCCGACGCGCCCCACGTTGGGCTCGATGGTGCAGAAGGGATAATTGGCCGCCTCGGCCGCCGCGGTCGAGGTCAGCGCGTTGAAAAGGGTAGATTTGCCGACGTTGGGCAGGCCGACGATGCCGCAGTTGAAACCCATGGGACTCGTTTCGGACGTGAGAGATCGTTAACCGGGGTTATGGCCCAGAAGGGGGGAAAGCTCAAATGGTTATGTGAGCCGGAGCACGGCCCTAGGCGCGCAGTCCCGGCGGCACCGGGCTTTCGGTGCGCACCAACCCGGCGTGATGGCGGGTTTCCGACTCCACGAAATGCAGCATCCAGGCGTTATGCCATGCCGTCGTCACGCAGTCGCTCACCAGCCTCCCGTTGCTGAAATTGGCGTGGTCCAGCAGGAACGGATAGAACTCGATGATGTCGCCGTTCCACGAGGTGTTGAACCGCGGATCGATGAGATTGTGCGCGCCGGTCTTGAACAGCCAGTACGACAGCGCCCCGTTCTCCTTGTGCGACCAGTCGTTTTCCGTGAACTGGTCGTAGATGTGGCGCATCAGGTCGGCGTGATGGCGAGGCTTCATCACCAGCACGCCGGTGTTGGTGAAGTCATCCACGTCGGCGCCCAAGCCGGCCTGGACATACCAGTCGGGGAAGCCGGGGCTCTTCAACACCGTGCCGCCGGAGCCGGAGCGGGCGCGGCGGTGATAGCGGTTGTCCCAGCGCTGCGGCGGTTGGAACTCGTCGCGGTAGCTGACGACGCCCACCTTGTCCGAGGCATTATGGCCGACGATGCAGGGGGCCGTGTGGTGGTTGATGAGAATGTCAGCGTCGATCCACACCACATCCTCATAGCCGCGCAAGCCGGGGTGCTCCAGCACCAGCAGCTTCTGCCAGTGCGGCGCGCGCTCGCGGCCGCGCGGGCCGGTGTCGAGGTAGTCCTTGATGATGATGATATCATAGTCGTGGCGGCGGGCGTAGCGGACCCAGGTGCCGCGGAACGTCTCGTGCCACATCGCCTGATAGGTCTCGCCGATCAGGATGGTGACGATTGCCTTTGTCGCCATGGGCTTGGCCGCTCCTTGCCGCGTGGGATCACTGCGGCGGGAGTTGCGCCAGCCGCGTCATGAATTTCTCCGCTTCATGGAGCAGGAGCAACGGAAATTCTTTTGCCGTGGCGTCCAGCAGCGGCTCCAGCCAGCCCTGTTCCGCCTTGGCGAAGTCGCGCAGCACATAGCCCGAAACGAGGTTCTTGTCGCCGGGGTGGCCGATGCCCAGGCGCACCCGCCAGTAGTCCTTGCCGATGTGGGCATCGATGGACTTCAGGCCGTTGTGGCCGCCATGACCGCCGCCCTTCTTCACCCGCACCTTGCCCGGCGGCAGGTCCAGCTCGTCGTGGATGACGATCACCTGTTCCGGCGCCAGCTTGAAAAAGCGCATGGCTTCGCCGACCGATTGGCCGGACAGGTTCATGTAGGTCTGAGGCTCCAGCGCCACCACCTTCATGCCGGCGACGGTGGCTTCGCAGGTCTGGCCCTGGAAACGCTTGCGCCAGGGGGAGAAGGTGTAGCGGCGGGCGATCTCCTCGACCGCCATGAAGCCGATGTTATGGCGGTTGCGGGCGTATTCCGATCCCGGATTGCCCAGGCCGACAAGGAGGTGCATCGGGTTTTCGTGCCAGGGAAAAGGGTTCGAGGGGGCGCAAGCCCCCTCGATTCCGTCATCAGGACGCCGGGGTTTCTTCCGACGCCTCGGACTTCAGGCCCGACGGCGCCACGATGGTGGCGACGGTGAAGTCACGGTCGATGGTCAGCTTCACGCCTTCCGGCAGCTTGACCGAGCTGATGTGGATCGACTCGCCGACATCGAAGCCGTCCAGTTCGACAGTGATGTGCTCGGGGATGTCGTTGGCCGACACCTCGACGTCGATGGCGTGGCGGACGATGTTCAGCACGCCGCCGCGCTTCATACCCGGCGACTTGTCGCCGTGAACAAACTCCACCGGCACCTCGACGGTGATGCGGGTGTCGGCGCTGACGCGCAGGAAGTCGACGTGCAGCGCCTGGTCGGTCACCGGGTGGAACTGAACGTCGCGCGGCAGGGTGCGCACGGTCTTGCCGTCCACGGTGACTTCGTACAGGTGGGTGAAGAAGCCCGGCTGGTGCAGGACGCGGTCGAACGCGTTCTTGTCCAGGGAGATGAGCTGCGGGGCTTCCTTGCCCCCGTAGATGACGGCGGGGATGCGAGCGCCGCGACGCGTGGCGCGGGCTGCCCCCTTACCGGCCCGATCACGCGCTTCGGCGGTCAGCGGAATAACCTTGGTCATGACGTACTCCTTCGTTGCACTATGCGCCGGCCTCCAGGGGTGCCGACGCGCCAACGCCGCCACCCTTGCCGGCCCCGGTGTGGGGCGGCAACGGCAGCGGCGAAAACTGTTTGGCCCTTCTCAAGGGAAGGGCCGGGAACTCACACGAACAGGCTCGACACCGACCGCTCCTCGCTGATGCGCATGATCGCCTCGGCGATCAGCGGGGCGACGGTAAGCTGACGGATGTTCTGGCTGACGCGCATGGCCTCGGTGGCCTGGATGCTGTCGGTGGTCACCAGCATGTCGATCGGTGACGAGGAGATGCGCGACACCGCCCCACCCGACAGCACGCCGTGCGTCACGTAGGCCGACACCGACACGGCGCCCGCCTTCTTCAGCGCGTCGGCGGCGTTGCACAGCGTGCCGCCCGAATCAACGATGTCGTCGACCAGGATGCAGCGGCGGCCGTGGACGTCGCCGATGATGTTCATGACTTCCGACACACCGGCACGCTCGCGCCGCTTGTCGATGATCGCCAACTCGGCGTCCAGGCGCTTGGCCATGGAGCGGGCGCGGACCACGCCGCCGACATCCGGCGACACGATCACCAGATTGTCCATGGTGCCCGTGTTCTTGATGTCGTTGGCGAACACCGGCGCCCCCACCAGATTGTCCAGCGGGATATCGAAAAAGCCCTGGATCTG
>DASPMK010000311.1:0-5884 GCA_035627075.1 Azospirillaceae bacterium | reverse complement strand
GACGCGCTGATCGGCATCGGCGGCGACGGCAGCCTCGCCATCCTGCGGCGTCTCGCCCAGCAGGGCGGCATCAACTTCGTGGGCATCCCGAAAACCATCGACAATGACCTCGGCATGACCGAAAGCTCGGTTGGCTTCGATACCGCCGTGGCGGTTGCGACCGAGGCGCTGGACCGCCTCCAGCCCACCGCCGCCAGCCATCACCGCGTCATGCTGCTGGAGGTGATGGGCCGCGACGCCGGTCACATCGCGCTGGCCGCCGGCATTTCCGGCGGGGCCGACGTCATCCTGATCCCCGAGATCCCTTACCGCATGGATGCCGTCGCCGCCAAGATCAAGGCGGTGCGCGCTCAGGGCCGCAACTTCGCGCTGGTGGTCGTTTCCGAGGCGGTGCGCGACGCCGAGGGCAAGGAAGTGCAGAAGGAATACGCTGGCGGCGAGCGCCGCTACAGCGGCATCGGCGACTTCGTCGGCCACGAGATCGCGCGGGCCACCGGCGCCGAAACCCGCGTGACCGTGCTGGGCCACGTCCAGCGCGGCGGCATACCCACCGCCCACGACCGCCTCATCGCCTCGGCCTTCGGGGTGCATGCCGTGGACCTGATCGCCGAGGGCAAGTTCGACCGCATGGTCGCCTGGTCCAACCGTCAGGTGATCGACGTCGCCATCGAGGACGCCATCGCCCGCTATCACCCGGTGGAACTGGACGGCACGCTGGTCAAGACCGCCCGCGGCCTCGGCATCTGCCTGGGCGATCAGTAAACGCCTCTCCTCGAGGAAGGGTGCGCCACGGCAAGGCCCCCTTTCCTTTTCCGCGTCCAGGCCTCGCGGCACGTCATAAAACTTTCCATTGCGCCGCAACATCAAGCCCCCATAGTGGCCACAAGACAATGGGGGAACGCGGGCCATGTTCGACTTGATGGAGGCCATCCCGGCTTCTCTCGATACGAGGGAAGACCTGCCGAATCGACTTCTCGACCTGACGTCGGAAGGCTGTTGGGTCGGTGACAGCGATCTGACCACCAGCTACGTCAACCGCGCGGTGTGTGCCATGCTCGGCTACACCGAGTCCGAGATGCTGGGCCGCAGCCTTCTGGAGTTCGTCGACGAGGATGGGCGGGCCACCCTCGAACGACGGCAGGCCCGCCGCGAGGTGGCCGAGCACCAGACCTTCGAGCTGACCTTGAAGAGGAAAAGCGGCGGTGATGTCCCCGCGATGATCAACGCCACCCGGCTGGTTGACGCCCGCGGCCACATCACCGGCTCCTTCGCCTTCATTTCCAACATCGCCTACCGCAAGCGCACCGAAGCGTTCCTCATGCGTCTGGCCGAGCAGGAGCAACTTCTGGCCTCGCTGTCGCGCCCGTTCCTGCACGCCGACATCGGCGAGGCGGTGCACCAGGCGCTGGCCGCTGTCGGCCGCTTCCTCCGCGTGGACCGGTCGTACATCTTCTACGCCGAGGAAGGCAGCCCCACCTACCGCCGCATCCATGAGTGGCGGGCGGAAGACTTGCGGCTTCAGCCGGGGCTGGACGCGCCGGTGTTGAGCGACGCTTCGTGGAGCGTGTCGACCCTGAAGGCCACCGGCATTCTCCAGCTCGAAGCATGTCAGGATTTCCCGGTCACCGCCTGCGGCGGCGGCGAGCTGTTCGCCAGCGGCGATGTCCAGTCCAGCCTTGTGCTGCCCATTCAGTTCGAGCGCCGCTTCATGGGCTTCGTCGGTGTCGATTCGATCCGCCGCGAGCGGCGCTGGGGCGCGGACGACGCCAACCTCCTGCGCCGGGTGAGCGAGATCATCGCCATGGGTCTGCGCCGCCGTGAGGTGGAGGAGGATCTGCGCGACCAGATCGCCTTTCAGCGCCGCCTTATCGAAACCATTCCCTCCCCGGTCTTCTACAAGGATCTCGACGGGCGCTACCTGGGCTCGAACCGGGCACTGGAGGCCATCACCGGCCGCCCGCGCGAGGCCATCGTCGGCAAAACCGTGTTCGACCTGTTCCCCGAGGATGTGGCGCGGGGTTATTATGAATCGGATCGCCGGCTCCTCGCGGAGGGCGGCGCCCAGGTCAGCGAGGCGCTGGTCCCCTACGCCGACGGCGAGGCGCGCACGGCGATCTTGAATCGCGCCGTCTTCCACGATGCCGACGGTAACAAGCGCGGCATCATCGGCGTCATTCAAGACATCACCGACCACATCCGCGCCGAGCAGGCGCTGGAGGTCAGCCGCAGCGAACTGGAACAGCTGAACCAGCAGAAGAACCGGTTCTTCTCGATCATCGCCCACGACCTGAAGAACCCTTTCAACGCCATCCTCGGCTTCACCGATATTCTGGCGGAGAGCGCCGACCGCCTGCCGATCGACAAAATCCAGTTCTACGCCCGCTCCAGCCATGAGGCTGGCCGGCAGGTTCTGTCGCTTCTGGAAAACCTGTTGGAATGGGCGCGGCTGCAAATGAACCGCATGGTCTTCCAGCCGGCCGAAACCGATCTGGCCCTGGTCGCCCAGGCGTGCGTCGACCTGTTGACCGCCAACGCCGGACAGAAGGGGGTGACGCTGGAAAACGCCATCGACATCGGCACCCTGGCTTTTTGCGATCACGCCATGACCGAAACGACGGTGCGCAACCTCGTCAACAACGCCGTGAAGTTCACGCCCGAAGGCGGCCGGGTCACCGTCAGCGCCACTCCGCTCGACGAGGACTGGATCACGGTAACGGTCAGCGATACCGGCATCGGCATGACGGCCGAACAGATCGACCGCCTGTTCCGCCTGGACGAGTACAACACCACCCCCGGCACCGACGGCGAAACCGGCAGCGGCCTCGGCCTGCTCTTGAGCAAGAACCTGACCGAGCGTCAGGGCGGCCAGCTCTTCGTAACCAGTACGCCGGGGGAGGGCTCCACCTTCCGCTTCACCCTGCCCCGCCGCGCTCCCGTGTCGGTTGAACCGGGGTTGGCTAAACCGTAATCAGTTGAACTCGTACGCGCGCTCACCGTGAATGGCGAGGTCGAGCCCCTCGGTTTCCGTTTCCGGTTCGACACGCAGGCCCATGACGGTGCCCAGCCCCCACAGCAACGCCCAGGAGGCCACCCCCGACCAGATCAGGGTGAAGACGACGCCGAACAGTTGGGCGTCGAACTGGGTGAGCACGCTCACCCCCTCGCCCAGGCCGCGACCGCCCAGTTGCTCCAACGCCAGCACGCTGATGAGCAGCGAGCCCAGCATGCCGCCGACGCCGTGGACGGCGAAGACGTCCAGGGAATCATCCACCTTGAAGCGGTGCTTGATCAGGGCGACCATATAAAAGCACACCGCGCCGCCGGCCAACCCGCAGACCAGCCCGCCCAGGGGGCCGATGTAGCCGGCAGCCGGGGTGACCGTGGCCAGCCCCGCCACCGCGCCGGTGACAATGCCGACGGAGGTCGGTTTGCCATACCGGCGCCATTCGATGGCCATCCAGGTCAGCGCCGCCGTGGCCGCCGACAGGTGGGTGACGACGATGGCCATGCCGGCCGAACCGTCGGCGGCCAGCGCCGAGCCGCCGTTGAAGCCGAACCAGCCGACCCACAGCATGCCGGCGCCGGTCATGGTCATACCAGGGCTGTGCGGCAGTTCCACATGGGCGGGAAAACCGCGGCGCCGGCCGACCAGGATGGCCGCCATCAGCGCCGAAATGCCGGCAGTGGTATGAACGACAATGCCGCCGGCGAAGTCCTTGACCGCCACGCCCAACATCTGCGCCGCCCAGCCGCCGTCGCTCATGAAGCCGCCGCCCCAGATCCAGTGGACGGCCGGCGCGTAGACCAGCAGCAGCCACGCCGCCGAAAAAGCCAGCATGGTGGAAAAGCGGATGCGTTCGACGAAGGCGCCGACGATCAGCGCCGGGGTGATGACCGCGAAGGTCATCTGGTAGAGCATGAAGACGATTTCAGGCAGGCCGCTCTTGAGTGTCGCCACGTCGATGCCGGCCAGGAACAGCCGGTCGAAACCGCCGATCAGCCCCGCGCCCACCGACCCGAAGGCCAGGGTGTAGCCCACCAGAATCCACAGCACCGACGCCAGACAGGCGATGGCGAAGCAGTGCATCAGCACCGACAGCACGCCGCGCGCCCGCACGAGGCCGCCATAAAACAGGGCCAGCCCCGGCAGCGTCATGAACAACACGAGTGCCGAGGCGGTGATCATCCAGGCGGTGGTGCCGGTATCGGCTCCATCGGCCGCCCAGGCGGACTCCGGAATGAACGCGAGGCCGGTGACCACGGCACCGAGACCGGCACGATGGACAAAAGCGGAACGAACGCCGTTCCCTTGAAAGAACATGACGGGCACCCCATGCGCAGGATCGACCAACCAAAAGGCGGCGGACCCTATCACTGCCCTCTTCTTAAGCAATGGCAATTTATGAAAGCAAAAAACAGGGGGAATTCAACCTATATTGCCCAAAATTTGGGCGTAGCTCGCTTAAATCTTCAGCCCGAGGCGCCTATAATCTAGTCATTTGTGTTTGGCTCCCTGTTTTCGAGTCGCGGCAGAGGCATCGCTCCCCTTGCATGGGCGAAAAACCGGCAGCCGACACCCCTGAATGCCCGCCGGAAAGGCGCCGCCCCCGATCACCGGAGCCTTTGAGTCAGGAATGGACCGCCGGGTCCCCACCTTCTCCCCAGCGCTGGAAGCGGCCGGTATCGAGGCCGAACAGGTCGAGCACGCGCCCAACGGTGTGATCGATCAAGTCGTCGATCCCCCGCGGCTTGCCGTAAAAGGCGGGAACCGGCGGGGCAATGACGGCCCCCATCTCGGCCAGTTGAGTCATGGTGCGCAGATGCCCCAGGTGCAGCGGCGTCTCGCGAACCATCAGCACCAGCCGCCGCCGTTCCTTCAACACCACGTCGGCCGCGCGAGTGAGCAGCGTGGAGGTGACGCCGGTGGCAATCTCGCCCATGGTTCGGATCGAGCATGGCGCCACCACCATCCCGAGCGTGGAAAAACTGCCGCTGGAAATGGCCGCCGCGATATCGTGGACGGGATGGGTGACCGAGGCCAACGCGCGGACGTCCGCGACTTTCAACGGGCTTTCATGGGCGAGCGTCACCTCCGCCCCGCGGCTCATCACCAGGTGGGTTTCCACCCCCAACTCCCGCAGCGTCTCCAGAAGACGGATACCGTACACGACACCGGAGGCGCCGCTGATGCCGACAATGAGACGGGAAGGAGGAGCCGGAAAAGAAGGGGTAGCCATCGCAGCCATCCATAGAGTGCATGCCTTAACCAAGGCCCAGCGTGGTTAACTCACTTGTAACACGGGCCAAAAAGCAATATCATGTCCCTGTCGAATAAGTTTGGGTAAAAATCTGCCACACCCATTCAAGGGAGACGAGCTATGGCGGTTGAGGACCGGATTGAATCCCTACGCCGGAAGCATCACGATCTGGATGAGGCTCTTCACAAGGAATACGCTCGCCCGTACCCCGATGATAATACTCTCAGCAAGATCAAACGCGAAAAGCTTCGTCTCAAGGAAGAGATGGATCGACTGGCCCACGCCCACTGAGTCTGGGCTGCTTTCGATCAAATGAAAACGGCGTGCCCCAGGGGCACGCCGTTTTTCTTTGCGCCACTCAGCCGGTTGTGAGGATCAGGAGCCCAGCTCCTCGTGATGCTCGTCCTCGTCTTCGTATTCGGCCCCGGCGACATCCACCTCGTCATCGCTCTCGATCGGCTCGCCGTTGGCGACGCGCCGACGGGCGCGGGTCAGCGCCTCGTCCAGCTCACGCTGGGTACACAGCCCCAGCATCACCGGGTTGCGTGGCTTGATGTTGGGGGCGTTCCAGTGGGTGCGATCACGCACGGCGGCGATGGTCGGCTTGGTGGTGCCGATCAGCCGGC
>DASPMK010000310.1:0-3359 GCA_035627075.1 Azospirillaceae bacterium | reverse complement strand
AGCAGCACCTTGGACCCCGTCTCCCCCATGGACGCCGCGGTTTCGCCGAACAGGTAGCCGGCACCGGCGAAGCTGAACGCCCAAAGCCCGGCCGCCAGGAAGTTCCAGAACATGAACTTCAGCCAGGGCATCGAGGTGGTGCCGACCGCCACCGAGGCGACGTTGCGGATGCCGTAAAGAAATCGAAAGACCAGGATGAAGCCGACCCCGTACTTCTCCAGGCAACCCAGCGCCTTGGCGCTACGGGTGGCGGCGGCGGGAAATCGGGCCAGGGCGCGGGTTCCCCACTTTCGGCCAAGCCAGAACCAGAGCTGGTCGCCGAGGAAGCTGCCGATCCAGACGGACGCGATAAGCCAATACAGGTCGATGATGCCCAGGCGCGCGCCCATTCCGCCGAAGATGACGAACGTCTCACCCTCGAAAAACGCCCACAAGAAGGCGGCGGGATAAAAGGCACTGCCCCAATCCTGAAGCCAGCCGACCCAATCCAAAGGCGCATCCTCCAAATCACTGTCTGGCCAGACCGCGACGGCGGCATGGCACCCGATCGCCTACTCCCTCTGGAGAGCGTCCATTCGAGATAATACGGATATTCGCATACATGGGGAGCGTTGTCGCGTCCCCTCTTTCGTCCGCACCCTTAATTGTTCGGTGTCGATCTGTCCGTCCGGGGACGGTGTCCCCGGATTTACGTTGAGCGCCGTCGGGGGCGATGCTACCGCTTCGGCCGGTTGCCGCACTTTGGGGGTTGTACTGTGAAGGATCTGACGCCCGCCCATTCACCCGCCCAGGTCGACGCGCTGCCGCCCGATGCCATCGCCGTGCGGCTGGAGGAACTGGGAGCCTCGCGGGCACGGCGGGACACGGCCGGTTTCTTTGCTCTTGCCGTGCTGGCCGGCATTTTCATCTCCTTCGGGGCGATGTTTTCCACGACGGTGATGGCGGGGGCGGCAGATGTCTTGCCTTTCGGCATGACGCGCCTTCTGGGCGGCGGCGTGTTCGCGCTGGGGTTGATCATGGTGGTGATCGGCGGTGCCCAGATGTTCACCGGCGACGTGCTGATGGTGATGGCCTGGGCCAGCGGAAAGCTCGCCGCCGCCGACCTGGCGCGGGCTTGGGTGGTGGGGTGGCTCGGCAATCTCGTCGGTGCCGTGGGTATGGCTGTGCTGGTGTTCCTGTCCGGCCAGTACATGTTCGGGCACGGGGCCGTGGGGGCGGCGGCCCTTTCCGTTGCCGCCGCCAAGACCGCCTTGCCGGCGGATCAGGCTTTCTTCCTCGGGGTTTTGTGCAATGTGCTGGTCTGTGTTGCCGTGTGGATGACGGCAGGCGGACGGAGCGTGGTCGACAAGGTGGTGGTGATCGTGCCGCCGATCGCCGCCTTCGTCGCCGCCGGGTTCGAGCATTGTGTGGCGAATATGTATCTTGTGCCCTTGGGGCTCTTGATCCAGTGGGGTGCGCCCGATGCCTTCTGGACCGATCTCGGCCGGTCGATGCCGGCCGTTTCAGCTGGTGGCTTCGTCATCAATCTGGCGTCGGTGACGCTCGGCAACCTCGTTGGCGGCGCTCTTCTGGTGGGGGGAATGTACTGGTTCGTCTACCGCCGCCCCATCTATCACCGCCCCGGGCATGAGCGGTAAATCCCGTGCGAGGAAAGGTGCAGGCATATTGATCCTTGAACCCAGGCAGAAGCTTGGATCTGGGACATGAAAACCCCTTTTCGAGCCGGAGCAGGTGGCAGGGACCCCATACTGGTGGCGGCGGCGATCGCTCTCGCCGCTTGGTTCCAATCGCCGTCGGGATTGAAAAATAGGCGTATCGAACCCACTGCATGCCTGGGAAGATGGCGGCCAGGGCCTTCGCTCTTGCCAATCGGTGCAAGGGTCCCCATTCTCCCCGCATCGAATTTGCTTGGGTCCAACCACGATGGCGCCCGTCTGTGTGCTCCGTCAGGTCTTCTCCCTTAGCTGATTTGGTGTCCCCTTTATGATCGCCGTGAAGCGCGAGATCAGGTATGGAGGAGAGACGTGCCCTCAGCGATGGCGACAACCTCAAGCACCCGCTGACCCATCAATCATTCGCCGGACCGGCCGATGCGCCGGTTCCGCGCGATGCCGCACCGATCGATGGCCGACGCTGTTTTAGCGGCGGTCGTCTTGGCCGCAACCGGCGGCCGGAAAGGAATGTGAATGTCTAAAGAAGATCTGATCGAGTTTGAAGGCGTTGTTACCGAGGTACTGCCTGACGCGCGGTTTCGCGTGAACCTGGACAGCGGCCACGAGGTGATGGCGTACGCCTCCGGGCGCATGAAGAAGAATCGCATCCGCATCCTGGCCGGTGACCGGGTGACGGTGGAGATGACGCCCTACGATCTGACCAAGGCCCGCATCAATTTCCGCCACAAGGACGACAAGGCGGGTCCGGCTCCTGGTGGCGCCCGCCGTCCGCCGCCGCGCCGTCCGCGCTGACGCCGGCGGCCCGGAGAAGCCGGTGCTGGACATCTATGTCGACGGCGATGCCTGTCCGGTAAAGGACGAGGTGCTGCGGGTGGCCGAACGTCATGGTCTTACCGTCTACCTCGTCTCCAATCGCTGGCTGCGCCTGCCGGACCACCCCCTGGTTCACAAGGTGCTGGTCGCGGAAGGGGCGGACGCCGCCGACAACTGGATTGCCGAGCGCATCGACCGGGGCGATATCGCCATTACGGCCGATATTCCCCTTGCCGCGCGCTGCCTTGAGCGGCAGGCGCGCGCGCTGGCCCACACCGGCAAGCCGTTCGACACCACGTCGATCGGCATGTCGCTCGCCATGCGGGATTTGATGTCCCACCTGCGCGAAACCGGCGAGGTCACGGGCGGCCCGCCCGCTTTCAGCCGTCAAGACCGCTCGCAGTTTCTAAGTGCCCTGGAGACCACCATCCAGACCATCCGCCGCGCCGGCTGATCGAGGTATCGCCCGCGGCCGACGCGACGCCTCACCCCCGAAACGGCAGGTCGCACCCCATATGCTTGGTGCGGGTTTATACGGCTCGGAGGGGGACGCATGTCGCTCGTCGTGACCATCATCGTGCTGTTGGCGGCGGTGGTGCTCACCGTGCCCATCGCGAAGCGCCTGGGGTTCGGCAGCCCGATGGGCTATCTGGCGGCCGGGCTGGCAATCGGTCCCAGCGGGCTTGGCCTTGTCACCGACGTGGCGGACATCGCGCACGCCTCCGAACTGGGGGTGGTGATGCTCCTGTTTCTGATCGGGCTGGAATTGCGGCCGGCGCGCCTGTGGGTGATGCGCAAAGCCGTGCTGGGGCTGGGCGGCAGCCAAATGCTGGTGACGGGGAGCGCGCTTGCGGGGGCCGGTCTGGCGTTGGG
>DASPMK010000309.1:0-4016 GCA_035627075.1 Azospirillaceae bacterium | reverse complement strand
CCCACCGCCTGTCGACGGTGATCGACGCCGACGAGATTCTGGTGCTGGAGCAGGGCCGCATCGTCGAGCGTGGCCGGCATGGCGAGCTTCTGGCGCTGGGCGGCCCCTATGCCGCCATGTGGACGCGCCAGCAGTCGGCGGCGGTCAAGGCGGCGGCGGAGGCGGCGCTGCCGTAGGGAGCCGGGTTCGGAGCGAGGCGCAAACACCCTCGCCCCAACCCCTCGCGAGGGTTGGGGCGAGGGGCAGGCGAGGGGGCGGGCCGCCGGTGTTTTTATGCCACTTGGCGGCGCCGGATGTATTCGCCGATGGCCTTGTCGGAGTGCTGGATGTGCCGGGTCAGCCACTCCTTCAGGAGAGTCAGAAGTTCCTCGCCCACCCGGTCCTCGCCGGCATCGAAGCGCTGGCGCAGGATCAGCACGCGTGAGGTGAGTTCGGCGTGTTCGGCCTTGTGCTGCTCGCGCTGGGGATAGCCCACCCGCTCCATCACCGTTTCCTCGTGGTGGAAGTGGGTTCCGGCGTAGGCGAGAAGCCGGTTCAGCGCCTCGCCGGTCGCCGTCCGGCTCAGCCCGCGCTGGTAAGCCTCATGCACGGCGTTGACCAGACCCAGAAGGATCATGTGGTCGTGGTCGATCTCCATGTCGCCGACGCTCAGAGCCTCGCTCCAGCGCATGAAGGCGTCCTTTCCCGTGTCGTCGTGCAGGTCGGTCAGGTTGGCCGTCGAGATGGCGCGCACGTTGACCAGGAAGGTATCGACCACGCCGCGCAGGTCGTTGGCCTGGGAGGTCAGCCCGCCCGCTGCCTCCAGCACCGCGCGGGCGGCCCGGCCGGTTTCGTCCGCCCCCGCCATCACCCCTCCCACGTTCTGCGACACCTCCTGGGTGCCGATGGCGGCGTCCTGGGCGCTGCGGGCGATCTCGCTGGTGGTCGCGGCCTGCTGCTGCACGGCGGCGGCGATGGTGGTGCCGATGGCGTTCACCTGCCCGATGATGCCGGTGATGTCGCGGATGGCGCTCACCGCCACGCCGGTTGCGTCCTGGACGGCGGTGATCTGGGTGGTGATGTCCTCGGTGGCCTGCGCGGTCTGGTTGGCGAGGTTTTTCACCTCCTGCGCCACCACGGCGAAGCCCTTGCCCGCTTCGCCCGCGCGGGCGGCTTCGATGGTGGCGTTGAGCGCCAACAGGTTGGTCTGGTTGGCGATGGCGCTGATCAGGCTCACCACTTCGCTGATGCGGCGGGTGGCCACGTCCAGGCCGGCGACCAGTTCGTTGGCGCGCTGGGCGGCGGCGACCGCGTTACCGGAGATGACGCTGGATTGCGCGACCTGCTGGCCGATCTCGGCGATGGCGGCGGCCAGTTCCTCCGCCGCCGAGGCGACGGTCTGCACGCTGATGGTGGAGTGGCTGGCCGCGCCGACCATGGTGCCGGCCTGACGGATGGTCTGCTCGGCCACGGTCGACATGGAGCCGGCGGTCTGCTCCAACTGGTTGGCGGCGCTGGCCACACTGCCGACCGTGGTGGTCACCTGCCGGTCGAAGCCGCTGGCCAGGCGCTCCATCGCCTCGCTGCGCTGCTCGCGCACGCGGTTGTCCAGCTTCTGGCGGGCGTTGGAGCTTTCAAGCTCCAGCTGGCTGCGCTTGAACAGGTCCAGGGCGCGGGCGATCTGGCCGATTTCGTCGTTGCGGCCCAGCTCGGGCACCTCCACGGTATTGTCGCCGTCGGCCAGCCGCGTCACCGCACCGGCGATGCGGGTGAGGGGGCGGCCGATCAGGCGGAAGATCAGGGCCGTCGCCAGCGCGATCACCGCGCAGGTCACCAGCAGCGTAATCACGGCCTGGACCAATTGGCTCGTCAGATAGTCGTCCACCAGCGCGGTCGATAGCGAGAGCTGCAACTTGCCCAGGTTGGTCGGTTTGCCGGAATCGTCATAGACGATCGGGCGCTCGACCGTGATCACCCCGCCTTCCAGGGGACTGTCGACGCGGGCCACTCGTTTGGCGTCGGGCGACAGGACCTCGGCGGCGGCGAATTCGGGATCGCTTTGCAGCGCCTTCAGCGACGCCACGATGGTGGTGTCGTCGATGTTCCACATCGGCGCGGCCACGGCCAGCGCCTGCACCGTCGCCACCATCTCGGCGCGCGCCTGAAGCTGGGCCTTGCGGTCCAGCACGTTGCCGGCCGTGGTCAGGCCCAACGCGATGGCGACGATGGCGAAGACGGCACCCACCGTCAGCAGAAGAACCTTAGTGCGCAGTTGCATGGCAGTCTTTCCGTTTCCCGTCGGCTCACTTAGGGACGACCGGGTACTCCTTGACGAGATCGCCGGCGTTGTAGCGGGCGACGATTTCGGCGAAGGCCGGACCGGCCCGCAGTTCGGCGACGGTGGCGTTGAAGCGGTCGAGGTCGGCCTGGGTGAATCGCTTGGACGACAGCGCGGTTCCCAGCGGCACCTTGCCGATCGAGTTCGGCAGGACCTCGATCTGATCGCCGAACTGATTTTCCTTCAACTGGGCGAGGCCCGAGACGGAGCCGACGATCATGCCGTCCAGCCGGCCGGCGACCAGCTTGCGGACGTTCATCAGGTGATCGCCGCCGGGATCGAGCGTCAGGTCGGTGCGGACGTCGAGCAGAGGATACTTGAAGCCGTTGCGGGTGCCGATCTTGCGGCCGGGCAGGTCGTCGGTGGTGGCCAGCGCGAAGGCGGCCCCCTTCTTCGCCACCATAACATTGTATTCGGTGATGATGGGATCGGAGTAGAGCGCCTGGGTGGAGCGCTCGGGGGTCTTCAGCACGCTGATGGCCACGTCGACGCCGGCGCCGTGGATTTCCTGGTACAGCCGCGCGAACGGCAGGTCGCGGCCGACGACGGTGTAGCCCATCTTCTCCAGCGCGGCGACGGACAGGTCGTGGATGATCCCCTGACCCTTGCCGTCGGCGAACATGGTCAGCGGCGGGTTGGTCGGCACGCCGATGGTCACCGGCTCGCCGCCGGCAGTCTGGGCCAGGGCGCCGGTGCAAAGGGATAGGGTAACGAGAACCGCCGCACCCGACAGTTTCAGCATGAAACGATCTCCTGAATAGGCGGCCCCCGGTAGCTTCGGCTCGGTCGGAGGTATTTTGAGTTGAGAGAGGGGAACCTCTTTCTATCGTTTAGCACAAACCGGCAACGCTCTGAAGTGGAATTGAATTTTAATTTCGTCATTCTGCGACACGTCTGTAACCGGGGGGCATCACCCGCCGACTCCAAGGTGCGTTGCCCCGTCGCTGGGGTTGTCCTGTGCCTTCGGCGGAGGTCCATAACCCCATTAGAGTAATTTTCATTTGCTTCGGGCGGACACCGACCCGCCCCTGTTTCCTTGCCGGTGTCGGTGCCGGGAGCGCCGGGGACCGAAGGAGACAGGCCATCGCCATGCTGGACGACCCGGTCCATCGAACCATTCCGGCGGAACAGGGGCCGGCACCGGGGGCACTCGGTCGGATGTGGCGGTCGGCGGTGGCGGCCCATGGGTCCCGGCCCTGGCTGATCGAGGAGACGTCGGGCACCGTCCTGACCTACGCCGAGGCCGATGCCCTTATCCGGCGACGTCTGCCCGAACCGGCAAGCATGGTCTGCCGGCGCGCCGAGCCGACGGTGGAGGTGGCGCTGTCGTTCTGGGCGGCGATGCGGGCCGGCGCGGTGTTCGTCCCGGTCGACCGCTCCCTGGGCGACGCCGCGTTCCGGCGCATCGCCGATTTCGTCGCGGAAAGCCGGGGGAACTGGCCGCCGTCGGCGGACGATCTTGCCGTCATCCTGTTCACCTCGGGCACCACCGGCGAGCCGAAGGGGGTGGAGTTGAGCCACGGCGCGCTGGGGCGCTCGGCCCGGCTGGTGGCGGAAACCTACCGTTTCACGCCCGATGACCGGCTGATGAGTCTGGGCGAGTTCCACGCCATGAGCGGCTTGCGCAACCCGCTGATCGCGACCGTGGCGGCGGGTGCCTCCTGTGTGCTGCTCCAGGCCGGGCAGCGCCGCCACGCCC
>DASPMK010000308.1:0-10548 GCA_035627075.1 Azospirillaceae bacterium | reverse complement strand
AGCCATGATAAGACCGAGAATGAGCGCCGTGCGTGGACGGATCAGCCCCGCCGCCATAACCGCCGCCATCAGGGCCACAAGACCCGCCCCGGTGCTGAGAAACGCCCCGCGCGAATGGGACAAGAGCAGTGCCGAGCCGATCACCAAGGCGCTCAGCAGGTAAGGCACGGCCCGTAACAGCCAGGCTTCCGCCAGATCGTGGGCGCTGCGGCTCTGACCGGCGCGCGGCGGACGCACGGCATGGAAGAACAGCGCCATGCAGCAGATGACGCCGAGGCCGGCATAGGCGCCGTAGGCGTTGCGATTCACAAAGGTGGCGGTCAGATCCCCGAGGTAGGCCCACTTCTCCAGCCATAGAATCCGCTCCCACCCGGCGAAGTGGACGAACAGCCCGTAGGTGGCGTAGACGGCCCCGGCCCCGGCCACGGCAACCAGTGCCTGACGCGCGCGGGAGCGATCGCGGCCGAGCTGGACCGACAGCCAGAACACGCCGCCATAGGTGACGAGGCGAAGAATCGCCGTACGCGTCATCTCGGGATCGATGGATATTCCCCCGGCAACCGGCGCGCCCAACGCATGACCTGCCTCGGTCCATAGTGGGTGCCACCAGCTTTCCGGCGTCGATGTCAGGGTCTGCGCGCCCCCCCAGGCCAGGCATAGGGCAAAGGGAACCGCCACCACCCACAGCCCACTCATGGGAACCGGCGCGCGCGCGACACCGGCGAACACGGAAAGGCACCAGACCAGCAGCAGGCTCCCGACCAGTACCGCCAGCAGGCTCCACGCCCAAGGCCGGTATCCGCCCAGCGGCAACGGCGAGAGGAGAACGATCGTAAGCAGCAAGCGGAAAACCGCCGTGTTCGTCAGCGCCGACACCGTTTCGCTTCCTTCAGGGCTGTCTTACGTCGGGCTGCCCTGGTTGGTTTCGTCCTCGGTGCCCGTCTGCGGGGTGGCGGGCGTCGGATTCGCGACCGTTTCCAACGGCTGTCCGGTGTTGGGGTTCTTGCCGGCCAGGATGGAGTCGATGGCCGTGGCGTGGGTCGGGTTGGCCTGATTGAGCACCGGCACCTGTGCTGCTTGCGTCAGCTCGGTTCGCACCGACGCCATGGCCGTGGGCACCGCGGCGACCACTGTCTCGCTGGACACGGCGGCATAGGCACTGGCCATCACATCAACGGCGGCCGTCGGCGTGGCCTGATAGACTACCGGACTGGTGACCACCTGCACAGCCGCGGTGGCTATGGCCGCCACTTCGTGGGGCGCGACCCTTTGAGCCTCGGGCTGCAGGATGATCCGGGCGGCGGTCGTGGCGACCTGTGCCGACTCCTGCGGCGCGCTGTTCAGAACCGGCGTATTCTTGACCGCCTGCACGGCGGCGGCGGCGATCTGCACCGCTGCTGCGGGGGCCACCGCCAGGATGCGCTCCGCCGTGCTGACCGCCTGGGTCGCGACTTGGGCTGCCAGCGCGGGATTGCCGGTGCTGACGGCAACCTGCAACGTGGCGGAGGCGAGTTGGGCGACCTGTTCCGGCGCCGCCTGCTGCGCCGACGGCGCAACGAAGATGCGCGATGCGGCGGCGATCACCGACTCCGTCTGCCCCGGCGACGACTGATGGACCGTCGACGCCTGGACCGTCTCGATCGCGGCGGCGGCGGCCTGCACGGCGCCTTGCGGGTTGACTTGCAGCATCCGCTCGGCCGCTATCACGGTCTGGACGGCCAGTTCGGCCGCCCGCGCCGGATTGCCGCCGCTCAGCGTGTTGATGGCCTGCCGCACCGCTTGCGGATTGCCGGTCGTCACCGCCGCTTGGAGTGCAGGCGGAAGACTGGGTGCGGCCTGGTTCGGGTTCCCGGCGGGAGCCCGACCCTGGGGTTGCCGCTGGCCGCTCATCCCCTGGGCGAAAGCGTGCGACGGCTGTCCGATTCCGGCGGCCAACACGGCCACGGCGAGAGTGCCAAGAAACCTCTTCATCCCAAACCTCCCTTCCGGATCGCGCCACACACGATCAGTCAGCCAGATATTTCCCTATGACGACAATTAGGAGCTAAGTCTTGCGCACCGGAGCGCGCATCAGAACCGCCGTTGCTGGACCTTCAAGATGTCGCCCGGCAGGATCGGCGTCCGTTCAGTAGCACGGTATTCCTTTTGTTCGCCATCGATTACGCGAACCAACATCACCTCGCCTTCGCGTGCCCGATAATCGTAGCCGCCGGACCGCGCGATGGCGCTGAGCACCGTCATTCCGGTGGTGTAGGGGAACTCGCCCGGAGCCCGCACTTCGCCCAGAACATAGAACGGCCGGAACGTCTGCACCTCGACGGACACCTTGGGGTCCTGCAGGTAGTTGGCGTTTCGCAGCAGATCCTCGATCCGTCGCGCCACCGTCTTGGCGGTTGCTCCGCTGGCCTGCACATTGCCGACCAACGGCAGGGCCAGGTTGCCCGCCGGATCGAGGGTGAAGTCGCCCGACAGGTTGTTTTCGCCGAAGACCGTCAGGCGCAGGCGGTTGCCGGGCTCCAGGAGATAGCCCTCCGTCGGGCTGCTGATCTTCAGGGGGGCATCCTCGGTCGGGAACGGGTTGGACGCCGAGCAACCGCCGACGAGCAAAGCGGCGATGACCGCCGTTCCCGCGAGAGCGCGGGCCAACCGTTCGCACAAAACCGTTTGCATGGACCTAAGGCTCCTACACCCTTGACGTTGGTCGGTGCCGCAGCGAATAAAGGATGCGACACTCCGAGACGAATGTTATACGACCTTCGGCGGTATAGGCAATGGGATACAGTGCATTCTAAGTTTTAGCGAAGACATGCAAACCTTTTTCCACGCGTTACAAGGCTTTCTGGGCGGTTGCCGGGCCGAGGGCGGCCCGCCGCCGATTGCGCCCGAGGGGCGGTGCGTTTACGCGGTGGGAGACGTGCATGGGGAGCGCCGCTGTCTCGAAAGACTGCTCGCGGTCATTGCCCAGGACGCCGCGCGCCGCGAAGCGGAAGACGGGGTGAGGCCGATTCTCGTCTTCCTGGGCGATTATATCGACCGGGGGCCGGACAGCCGGGGCGTGCTCGACACCCTGTGCGGCTTGGCGCAGGCGGCTTCTGCCGGTACCGGGGCGGAGTGCCATTTCCTTCTGGGCAATCATGATGCAGCCTTGCTGGAGTTTTTGCGCGATCCCGCCACGGGTGCGGAATGGCTGAACTACGGTGGCGCCGAAACCTTGGCCAGCTATGGCGCCCGCGCGCCCGTCGGTACCGTCGGCGCCGCCCGTTGGCGCGCTCTGCGCGGCGCGCTGGAGGAAAATCTGCCGGACGGCCACCGCCGATTTCTCGAATCGCTGAAGCCGATGCTGATCCTTGGCGATTACGCGTTTGTGCATGCCGGCGTCCGCCCCGGCGTTCCGCTGGAGCGGCAGCGGCCGGAAGATCTCCTGTGGGTCCGCGAGCCGTTCCTGTCGTCGCCCCGGCACCATGGCAAGGTGGTCGTCCATGGCCACACCGTGGTCGAACAGCCGCAGGTTCTTGCGAACCGGATCGCCGTCGACACCGGAGCCTATGCCACCGGCATTTTGACCGCTGTGGCGTTGCACGGACCACACCAGCGGATTCTGGCATCGTCACCTGTCCGGGGTGACGGTGCCGTTTTATCCGAAAAGAATAAATTGTTTTAGCTAGACTGAAGCTAACGATTGGGCCTAGTAAGGTTGCGAACAATCGATTTTAGCGCAGCTAATCATGCCCCACCATCGGTCCTTTCGACATCGTTCGCCGACCTCCCGAAACCGGAGGTTGTCGCCATGGCTGACAACCTTCACCCTCACGGGGCTGCTGGCGCTTGCGGTGCCGGTGGTAACCCAGGCACAGGGCTTGAGCGAAACGCGGGCCGATCCGCGCCGCCAGCGGTCGGGCGCCAATGTTACCCAGGAGGTCGCGCCCGGCGAGCGCACGTCCACCAAGCCGGATTCCGAGCGGCTGCACGACAGTTATCAGCCAAAGGGAGTCGATCTGGGCTCATTCCTGATGCTGCCCAAGTTCGAGGTGGACGAGGTCTACAACTCCAACCTCTTCGCCACGGAAACCGACGCCAAGGGCGACTTCGTGACGGTCGCCCGCCCCGAGGTCCGGCTGCGGTCGCGTTTCAAGGAGCATGCGCTGAACATCGGGGCGTTGGTCGAGCACTACCGGCACCAGCGCCATGAGAGCGACAACCGCACCGACGGCCAGGTCGAGGTTGACGGACGCTATGATCTCACGGCCGAAACGGCCGCCAACTATTTCGGTCAGATCTTTGCCCGTCACGAGGATCGCGGCAGCCCGGATGACGCGCGCGGCCTGAAGCCGACACCGATCCAGGGGTTCGCCAACCGCGTCGGGCTCAAGCACCAGTTCGGCCGCTATACCGTGCTGAGCGAAGTGGGCCTTGACCGCCGCGAGTTCGATGCCGTTACCACCTCGCTCGGCAACCGGATTTCCAACGCCGACCGCGACCGCTGGGAACTACAGGCGCGGCTGCGCGGCAGCTACGAGATGTTTCCGGGCTATGCGGCGGTCGTCGAAACCTCGGGCAACAGCCGCCGTTACGACCAGGACCGCGACCGCAACGGCTTCGAGCGCAACAGCAACGGCTACCGCGTCGAAACCGGCATAGGCGTCGACCTCAGCCAGCTGGTGCGCGGCGATTTCCTGGTCGGCTATTTTGGCCAGCGCTATAACGATCCGCGCTTTACCGACCCGCAGGGCGTATCCGTGCGCGCTACCTTCAACTGGACGCCAACGGCACTGACCATCATCGTCCCCTCGCTGGAGCGGTCGATCAACGAAACCACCACGCTGGGCGCCTCCGCCATGGTGCGCAACTCGTTCAACATCACGGTGCGCCACGAACTGGAGCGCAACATCGTTCTGTCCGCCTACGGTAACGTGGCATACGACCAGATGTCCGGCGTCAACGATCGCAATGCCTGGACGTACGAAGGCAAGGCCAAGGCCATTTACGCCTTCACGCCCGAAATCTACGTCGGCGCCGAGGCCGGCTATCGCGACAAGCAAGCCGACGCGGCGGGAGAGAGCTTCCAGCAGACTACCCTTATGGCAAGGTTGGGCCTGCAGTACTGACGATGCGTCTCCCCATCCAAGAGGCCCGTCCGGGCGTACTGACCGACTTCGACCCGCTTTCGCCGTCCACCGGCGCGACCAGCATCGATGTGCGCCAAAGCCTGCGATGGGCGTGGCGGGTGGGGTGGCGCGGCAAGTATCTGGTGATCGCTTGCATGGTGCTGGTGCTGGTGCCGATGTGGCTGTACCTGCAACAGGCCCGGCAACGCTACACCGCCGAAGCCAAGATCATGATCGAGGCGCCGGAAACCAACGACGTACTGTCCGACCGCACGGTGTCCATCGCTCGTCAGCGACTGACCGACGCGGTGGTGCAGACCGAGGCCGACCTGATGGCCTCCAGCGTGCTGGCGCGCCGGGTGGTGGCCAAGCTGCGCCTGGACGAGGATCCGGAGTTCAACGTCAAGCTTCGTGAGCCCCGGCCGCTGGAGGCGCTTCTGGCGTCGCTCAATCCGATGTCGTGGATACCGGCTGAGTGGCGGTCGCAGGGCGAGGTGCAGATACTCAGTCCAGCGGCGCGCGAGAACATCGAGCGCGCGCGCGTCGTCCGTGCCTTTTCCGGCGGGTTGACCGTGCGGCCGCAGCGCCGTTCCTACATCATTTCCGTGCAGTTCAGCTCGGAAAGCCGGGAAAAGGCGGCGTTGATCGCCAACACTGTCGCGGAATTGTATGTGCTCGACCGACTGGAGGCGAGCTTCGAGGAGGCGCGGCGGGTTTCCACTTGGCTCGGCGACCGGTTGGAGGATCTGCGCAAGGACGTGGTGGCTGCTGAAAGCGCGGTGGAGCGGTTCCGCGCCGAGCATAACCTGCGGCGCAACAACGAGCGCCAGGCCACGCTGGGCGATCAGCAGCTTTCCGAGCTGAACTCGCGGCTGGTGCTGGCGCGCGCCGACCTGGCGCAAAAGCAGGCGCGGCTGGAGCAGGTGCAGGTGCTGGGCCGGTCGCGCGGCAGCGTCGAAACCACCACCGACGTCCTGCAGTCCGTGCTGATTCAGCGCCTGCGCGAGCAGGAAGCCACCAAGTCGCGCGAGATGTCGGAAGCGCTGAAGACCTACGGCGAACGCCATCCCCGAATGGTCGGGTTGCGCGCCGATCTCGACGATCTGCGCCGCAAGATCACCGACGAGATCGACAAGATCGCCAGCTCCTTCGCCAACGACGTGGAGGTTGCGGCGGCCGGTCTGACCTCGATGGAACGGGAACTGGACGGCATGCGCCGTCAGAACAACGTGGCGGGCGAGGCCGAGGTGCGCCTGCGCGAGTTGGAGCGGCAGGCGGAGGCCGGGCGCAGCCTTTATGAAGCCTTCCTGACCCGCTTCAAGCGCGAGGCCGAGCAGGAGCGCATGCAGCGGGCCAACGCCCGTATCGTCTCGACGGCTGACGTTCCGGTGGGTGCCTCCTACCCGCCCAAGCGCTTGATCCTGATCCTGGCACTACTGGTATCGTTCACCGGCGGCATCGGCGTCGTATTCCTGCTCGACCGTCTCGACAACGCGGTACGGTCGGGGGACGAGGCGGAAGAGCTGACCGGGCTGCCGACGCTGGCCATGATCCCGCTGCATCGCGGTTCGGGCGAGCGTCCGTATCAGGTGGTGCTGCAACAACCGCGCTCGGTGCTGGCCGACAGCGTGCGCAGCCTGCGCACCGCGCTGGACCTTGGTGCGGGGACGGATTCCGGGCGCATCGTCCTGATCACCTCCTCGGTGCCGAAGGAAGGCAAGACCTTTATCTCGCTGTGTCTGGCGCTGCTGTTCTCCAAGGTCGAGGAGCGGGTGCTGCTGATCGACGGCGACATCCACCGTCCCCGGCTGCATTCCGCGCTGGGGATCGCCGGTGAGAACGGGTTGGCCCAGGTGCTGACCGGCGAGTGCCGCTTCGACGACGTCGTTCATCGGGGAATAGCCGACAACATCGACTTTTTGCCCGCGGGGCACTGCACCAACCCGGCTGAAGCCATCCACGGGCCGCAGGTCGAGGCCTTCTTGAACGAGATGATGAATCGGTACAGCCGCATCGTCGTGGACTCACCGCCGGTGCTGGCGGTGGCGGACACCCGCGTGTTGGCCCGTCTTGCCGATCGGGTCATCTATCTGATCAAATGGAACTCCACCCCCCGGGACGCCGTGCGCAACGGCATCAAGCTGCTGCGGTCGGCCGGCGTGAACCTTAGTGGCGTCGCCTTGTCCCAGGTGAACCAGCGCAAGCACGCCCGCTACGGCTATGGCGACTACGGACAGTATTATGGACGTTACCGCGACTATTACGGCGAATAACGCAGCCGGCGACAGCGCCTCGGCTGAGCGGCGGCAAGCCTCCTACCGAGGGGCGGCGGCAGTGGCCGTGGTGGTGGGAGGCCTTCTCCTGGCGCTGGGAATTCCGCGTCTGGTGGCGGCGGTGCTGGCGCTTGACGCCCGGCCGGTGGTGTGGAACGTCTATGGTGGAGCGACGGTGCCGGGCGCCCGGCTGACCAGGGCGGCGGCGGATCTGGCCGCCGCCGGCCGTTGGGTGAGCGACGGCGAACAGGACGGCGATCGCAGCCTGTTGCTGTTGCGCGCCGCCGAGGCGGCAACAACGGAGCGGGAGCGGTCGGAGCTTCTGTCCGCCGCCGAACAGGCGGTCGCGACGGCGTTGGCCGCCGCTTCCGGCCAGCCGAGCGAGTGGGTCCGTCTGGCCCACCTGCGCCATCGGCGCGGCGACACGGCCGGCGCGGTGGCGGCATTGCGCCTGTCGATGCTGTCTGGGAGCTTCGTGCCGGCGCTGATGACATCGCGGGTCGAGTTTGGGCTGCAGCTGCTGCCGGTTCTGGACCGGGAAATGGTCGAGCTGTTGAAGCGGCAAATTCGCCAGACCTGGGTAATCGCACCGCAGTTCGTGTCCGAACTGGGCACCCGACCCGAGGCAGGAGCCCTGGTGCGCGACGCTTTGGCGGGTCTGAGCGAGGATGAGATGAACAACTACCTGCGCCTGCACGGGATCGTGCGATAGCCATTTTTCCAAAATTTTGATGCCCGGTTTCCTTCACGTTCTCGCGTGCCAAGCCCAACAATGCGTCGACGGCGGGGTAATCACCACCGGCCTTCCCATCGTGCCGGCGATAATTCCGGTGATGCGTCGGAAGCGTCACTGATGCGCGTGGGAACGATGGCAACAGGCTTCGCCGCATTCGTAAGGGACGTGGCGACATTCGCCGGCGGCTGGCGGCTGGCTGGGCTGGCGGTGCTGGTGGTGGTGGCCGCAGCGGCCGAGGGTGCAGGGCTCCTCCTGCTGATTCCCATTCTGAATTTGATTGGCGTCGACGGGGAGGCGCCCCGTTCTTTTCCGATCGGGCTTGAGGCGGCGCTGGCATTGTACGTCCTTCTGGTGACCGGAGCCGCTCTGGTGGTGGCCCGGCGCAGCATGGCGGTGGCCGCGTTCCGCTTTGGCTATGCCGACTCTCTGCGGCGCCGGATGCACCGGGCGCTGATGGGAATGGAATGGCGGACCTTCTGCCGATTGCCGGGCGCGGAGGCGTCGCACGCGCTGATCTCCGAGGCGGCGCGGGCGGCGCACGGGGTTGATTTTCTGCTGCGCCTCGCCGGTTGGACCGTCGAAATCCTGGTGCTTCTCGCGGTCGCGCTGCACCTGTCCTCGGCAATGACGGCAACGGCGCTGGTGCTGGCGGCGGTGTGCCTTGCACTGACGAGGCCGCTCGACCGTCGGGCGCACGCGCTGGGATACAGCGTGGGTGAGGCTAACCGGGCCTTGCAGGCCGATATCACCGACAACCTCGCGGGAATGCGGGTGATCCGCGCGCTCGCTCTAGAAGATGAACGCTGCAACCGTGTTGAAACGCGGATGGAGGAGGTCCGCGCCGCGAACATCGCCTTCCAGCGAAGCGCCGGTCTGGCGCGGGCAGCAACCCAGGCGCTGGCGGCGGCGGCGGCGGCGGCGGTCTGGGTCGCCGTGCGTGGGATGGAACTGGGGCTCGCCGAGGCGCTGGCGCTGATGATGGGGTTCGCCCGCCTGCTTGCTGCCTGTCTGCGCGTCCAGGATGCTTGGCGCATCGTGCTGCACGCGCTACCGGCCCACGCCGCTGTGCAGCGTCTGCTGGCCCATTGCGAAATGGCGGCGGAGTCCGCCGAAGCAGTGCCGGTCCTTGGCACGTCGGATTCGGCGCGGCTCCTGACCCGGAGTCTGAAACTGGATGGGGTGGTGCTTCGCTACCGGCCGGAAGGCGTTGCGGCGGTAGCCGGGGTGGAGGCGGAGTTTCCCGCTGGCAGTATCACCGCATTGATCGGCCCCTCGGGCGCTGGCAAGTCGACGGTAGCCGACCTGCTGCTCGGTCTTTTTGAACCGGATGAAGGCCGAGTGCTGGTGGACGGCCAGCCGCTCGTCGGAGCCTTGCGCCGGGCCTGGAGGCGGCGCGTCGGGTATGTGCCACAGGATTCCTTTCTGTTTCACGACACGATCCGCGCCAATTTGGCCGCGGCGGCGCCGCAGGCTGATGAGGCGGCGCTGTGGGTGGCTTTGGATCAAGCCGCAGCAGGTTTCGTGCGCGCACTTCCGGCCGGGTTGGACACGGTGGTGGGGGACCGCGGCGGGTTGCTGTCGGGAGGACAGCGGCAGCGTTTGGCCCTTGCCCGCGCACTGCTGATGAAGCCGGAGTTGCTGATCCTCGACGAGGCGACGAGTGCCCTCGACTTTGAAAACGAGCGACGCGTACTCAACGCGCTCGGCGCGTTGCGCGGCAGCCTCACTATGGTCGTGGTCACGCACCGGCCATCCACGGCCCGTTTTGCCGATCACGTTGTCCCTCTTGATGCCGGCCGCGTCGCCGCCCCCGGCAACCGGGCGGCGGACGGCGCGAATTGAACGGTTTCCTGAGGAACTGCCCGCTCCTACTGAACCGCTCCGAGTGAGCTTCCCCCGGCGGAGTGGACACCTCCCCAGACGCGTATTGGGCGGATTCAAGCGGTCGTCGCAACAGCCTGACGGAGGAGGTTGCGATGAAGAAGCGGAATCGGCGATCGGATCGATCTGGACGGGCTCCTCTGCGGTCACCTGGCCGGCCCCCTCGGCCCAGCGTGAGGATCGTCGGCGATTCTGGTCGGCAATTGCGACGGGACAATCGGGCGAGGATGCGGCATCCGTGGCAGGCGTGTCGTCCGCGGTGGGGGGACGTTGGTTTCGAGAGGCGGGAGGTATGCCACCAGCGAAGCTTGCATTATCGGCGAAGCGGCCTTCGGAACGGGACTTGCGGTTTGCGGAGCGGGAGGAGATCGCGCTGCTGCGTGCCCAGGGGCTTGGCGTGCGGGAGATCGCTCGCCAGTTGGGGCGGGCTGCTGCGCGAGCGCATGGGCATCCGCACCGGCGAGCGCGGGGTGCTGGAGTATCTGCTCGACCCGCTGCTGCGCTACCGGCAGGAGAGCCTGCGGGAGCGATGACTGGTGGTGACCGTCAGGGC
>DASPMK010000307.1:0-7488 GCA_035627075.1 Azospirillaceae bacterium | reverse complement strand
CAGCGCCTCGGGATCGTCATCGAGGAATTCGTATAACACGCGAATGGCGCCGCTGGTCACCGAGACGATTTCCGGCCGGTTGTCCCACCGCCGGAGTTGATAAAGAAACCCGGCTGAAAAACTGTTCATGCCGCCAATGCCCTGGACCGCCAACGAATAACCCATTGCCACCCTCTTCCTGAAAGGGAAGCCGGCCAATAACTTAGATATCTAAGATGGAACAATAACCGGCTGCCACGCGCATGAGAACATGCCGACACGCCACAATGTCAAGTCTATACACTAATGCCGGGACTTTCGTATGCGATTTGCATACCATGGCAGGCAGCTCTTGGCGCTCGCCGCTTCAAACAAAAACGGGGACCAAAAGGTCCCCGTCTGATACGGGCGGCGTTTGAACCAAAGGCGGTTGATGGAAGCCATCAACCACCTTTGGTATGACAGGCTGTCGGCGCGATGCTTACT
This sequence comes from Azospirillaceae bacterium, assembly GCA_035627075.1. Classification (GTDB taxonomy): domain Bacteria; phylum Pseudomonadota; class Alphaproteobacteria; order Azospirillales; family Azospirillaceae; genus DASPMK01. The sequence goes on along the minus strand of DASPMK010000307.1, from coordinate 7,023 downwards.
TTCCCTGAGCCGACATCAGCTTTTCCAGCCAGTGGATGTCGTAGTCGCCATTGATGAAGCCCTGCTCGCCCACCAACTGCCGGTGCAGCGGCAGTGTGGTATCGATGCCGCCTATGACAAACTCCTCCAACGCCCGGCGCAGGCGCATCAGGCATTCGTTGCGCGTGGACCCATGGACGATCAGCTTGGCGATCAGGCTGTCGTAGTGCGGCGGCACGCGATAACCGTCGTACAGCGCCGAATCCACCCGCACGCCCAACCCGCCCGGCGCGTGGTAGCCCTCGATGCGGCCCGGCGACGGCAAGAAGGTTTCGGGGTTCTCGGCGTTGATGCGGCACTCGATGGAGTGACCCTGGAAACGCAGATCGTCCTGGGTGTAACCGAGCGGCGCGCCGGCGGCGACACGAATCTGCTCGCGCACCAGATCGATGCCGGAGATCATTTCCGAGATGGAATGCTCGACCTGGAGGCGGGTGTTCATCTCGATGAAGTAGAAGCCTCCGTCCTCATAGAGGAATTCCATGGTGCCGACGCCACGGTAACCGATTCCCCTGGTGACCTTGGCGGCCAGCCCGCCGACGAAGGCGCGCTGTTCGGCGTTGAGCGCCGGCGACGGCGCCTCCTCGATCACCTTCTGGTGGCGGCGCTGCACCGAGCAGTCGCGCTCGCCGAAATGCACGACGTTGCCGTGCAGGTCGGCCAGCAATTGGATCTCGATGTGGCGCGGCCGGGCGAGGTACTTCTCGATATAGACCTCGTCGTTGCCGAAGGCGGCGCGCGCCTCGCCGCGGGCGAGCTGGTAGGCTTCGGCCAGACCGTCGGCCGACCGCGCCACCTTCATGCCCTTACCACCGCCGCCGGCCGCCGCCTTGATCAGGATCGGGTAGCCGATGTCGCGGCCGATGGCGGCCGCCTCCTCCAGCGTCGCCACCGGCCCGTCGGAGCCGGGCACCACCGGCAGGCCAAGGTCCTTCACCGTCTTCTTGGCGGTGACCTTGTCGCCCATAATGCGGATGTGCTCGGGCGTCGGGCCGATGAAGGCGAAGCCGTGCTCTTCCACCATCTGGGCGAACTGGGCGTTCTCGGCCATGAAGCCGATGCCGGGATGGATGGCGTCGGCCCCGGTGATGGTGGCCGCCGACAGGATGGCCGCGATGTTGAGATAGCTGTCGCGGGCCGACGGCGGGCCGATGCACACGCTTTCGTCGGCCAGCCGCACATGCATGGCATCGGCGTCGGCGGTGGAATGCACCGCGACGGTGTGGATGCCCATTTCACGGCAGGCGCGGTGGATGCGCAGAGCGATCTCGCCGCGGTTGGCGATCAATACCTTCTCGAACAGACCGCCGTTGCTGGAGTCGGCCATTTACTCGATTACCATCAGGGGTTCGCCGTATTCCACCGGCTGGGCGTCGTCGGCGAAGATGTCGGTCACGGTGCCGCTCTTGGGCGCCTTGATCGGGTTCATCACCTTCATCGCCTCGATGATGAGGAGCGTCTGACCGGCTTTCACCTGATCGCCCACACGCACGAACGGAGCCCCCCCGGGTTCGGCCGCCAAATAGGCCGTACCGACCATGGGGGACGTAACGGTGCCGGCCGGCAGGGCCGAGCCGGCGGGATTGACCGCCGGAGCCGTCGCGACGGTCGTCGCCGGGGCGGCGACGGCCACCGCCGCCGGGGCCGCGACGGCGCGACTGACGCGAAGACGCCTGTCGCCCTCGGCGAACTCGATCTCGGACAGGCCGGTTTCGTTCAGAAGATCGGCCAGTTTGCGGATGAGGTCGCCGTCGATGTCGAAGCTCGCCATGGTTCTGTTCAGTTCCTGTCGATGATGCGCGCCAGGGCGTCGAGCGCCAGAACGTAGCTCTGCGGACCGAATCCGCAGATCATGCCCTTGGCCACCGGCGAGATGTAAGAGTGGTGGCGAAAGGGTTCGCGCTTAAAGATGTTGGAAAGGTGAACCTCGATCACCGGCAACTCGGACAGGATCAGCGCGTCCATGATGGCGATCGAGGTGTGAGTGTAGGCGCCGGCGTTGATGATGATGCCGTCATGTTCGGTGCGGGCCTGCTGAATCCACGTGACGATCTCGCCCTCGTGATTGGACTGGCGGAAGTCGAGCGCGAGGCCGAGCCGGTCGGCCCGCTCCTGGCACATGGCTTCCAGGTCGTCCAGCGTTTCGCTGCCATAAATATGCGGCTCACGGGTGCCCAGCATGTTGATGTTGGGTCCCGATACCATCAGCACGGACGGGTCGATGCTCAAGGGTACCCCCTCGCCTTCACCGGTGTCGAACCGGCCGTTTATAGCACGCGGTGCGGCAAGGGCAATGGGGGTGGTGGGCTGCGGCACTCGGGCGCGGGTCTCATGCCGAAGGCGGCCGATCAGGGGAGCGTTCAGGCGCCGCCCGTATCACCTCCGCGCCGTCCACGACCGATACGCCCAGGCCAGCACCAGCCCGAACAGGATGTGAACCAGCAACGTAATGCCGCCCTGCGCGTCGGCGAACCAGGGAAAGGCCACGGCGGCGAAGCCGTAGAAGTTGATGAGGTAGAGCATCAGCCCGAACACCCCGCCCGCCACCGTCGCCATGCGGAAATCGGCCTGCGCCCGCTCGATCGCCCAGGCCAGGATGGCGGCGTAGAGGATCGACAGGACGGCGTGGACGGCCAACGCCGTCACGAACACCGACGCCGCGCCCCCGGTGTGGTTCAACACGTCGCGCCCCATCACCACGGCCGCGACCATGCGGGGCGGCAGCCACGCCCCCACGCCCGCCAGCCCGGCGAGCACCATTTCCACCACCGTGATCAGCGCCCCGGCGATCAGACCGGCAACGACAACCCCTTTCCAATCCACCCGGCCGCGTATCGGCGGCGACGTATAGATGTGAGCCATGGCCTCGAAGCCTCCTTGGCACCTGCCGCAGAAAGAACGCGCGGGCATCGGGAATGGACCGGCGGGGGCGGCCCCCTAGATGTCTTGAGGCAAGGAGGAAACATCCATGCGTCATTGGATCAGCGTGCCCCATGCCGAGGGCCGCGCCAACCGGCAGGCCCACGCCGACCTGCCGCCCGGCACCTACGAGCGCGAACTGGGCAAGGAAGGGTTCTTCGGCCCGGCCACCCATATGCTCCACCGCCACCCGCCCACCGGCTGGACCGGCTGGGATGGCCCGCTGAAGCCCCGCGCCTTTGACCTCGCCCGGCTGGAAACCCCCGCCGCCTCCCCCTGGCAGGCGGCCGAAATCCTCATCAACGCGCATCTGCGCCTGCGATGGTGGCGCGTGGAAGGGGCGATGGATCACCTCGCCCGCAACGCCGACGGCGACGAGCTGCTGTTTGTCCACCAGGGCGCGGCCGACCTCTTTTGCGATTACGGCCACCTTACTTTGCGCACCGGCGACTATGTGGTGCTGCCGCGTTCGACCCAGTGGCGGGTGGACTGCGCCGCCGCCACCTTCCTGCTGCTGGAGGCCACCGGTGGCGGCTACGCGCTGCCCGACCGTGGCTTGGTCGGCCAGCACGCGCCGTTCGATCCGGGTGTCCTCGACGTCCCCACCCTCGACGACACCTTCCAGACGCAACAGAACGAGCGGGAATGGCACGTCGTCATCAAGCGGCGCAACCAGTTCACCACCGTCACCTACCCCTTCAACCCGCTGGACGCGGTGGGTTGGCACGGCACGCTGATGCCGGTGCGCCTCAACGTCGCCGACATCCGGCCGCTGACGAGCCATCGCGTACATCTGCCGCCATCGGCCCACACAACCTTCGTGGCCGACCGCTTCGTCGTCTGCACCTTCGTGCCGCGCCCGTTCGAAAGCGATCCCGGCGCGTTGAAGGTACCGTTCTTCCACAATAACAACGATTTCGACGAGGTGCTGTTCTACCACGCCGGAGACTTCTTCTCGCGCGACAACATCCATCCCGGCATGTTGACGCTACATCCCTGCGGCTTTCCGCACGGGCCGCACCCCAAGGCGCTGGCCGGAGCGTTCCAGCCGAAAAGGCCGGCGACCGACGAGGTGGCGGTGATGATCGACGCCCGCGACGCGCTCGACATCACCGTCCAGGCCCAGGGCGTGGAACGGGCCGACTATGTGATGAGCTGGCGGACGGAGAACGAGCGATGAAGCTGGCGACCCTGAAGGAAGGCGGACGCGACGGCACCCTGATCCTGGTGAGTTTCGATCTGGAAAAGGCGGTGCGCGTCCCCGACATCGCCCCCACCCTCCAGGCCGCGCTGGACGATTGGGCCAAAGCCGAACCGCGCCTGCGCGAACGCTGGCACGCGCTGAACCAGCACGATTTCAACCGCCCCCACCTGTTGGAGGGTGTGTTCGCGCTGACGCCCAACGCCTGCGCCGCCCCGCTGCCGCGCGCCTACCAGTGGGCCGACGGTTCGGCCTACCTGTCGCATGTCGAGCGGGCACGCAAGGCACGGGGGAGCGAGATGCCACCGGCCTTCCAGACCGATCCCCTGATGTACCAGGGCGGTTCCGACCACCTCATGGGCGCCACCGCCCCCCTGGCCTTCCCGACCGATGACTGGGGCATCGACTTCGAGGCGGAGGTCGCGGCGGTCACCGACGATGTGCCGAGGGGCGTCTCGGCCGAGGATGCCCGCCGCCACATCAAGCTGCTGATGCTGGTCAACGACGTGTCCTTGCGCGTGCTGGCGCAGACCGAACTGGCCAAGGGCTTCGGCTTTTTCCAATCGAAACCGGCCAGCGCCTGCGCCCTGGCGGCGGTGACGCCCGACAGCCTGGGCGACCGCTGGGACGGCGGCAAGCTGCATCTGGACGTCCGGGTTTCCCTTAACGGCCAGCCCTATGGCCATCCCAACGCCGGCCGGGACGCCACCTTCGACTTCCCGCAATTGATCGCCCACGCCGCCCGCACTCGCTCGCTGGGCGCCGGGAGCATCATCGGCATGGGCACGGTGTCCAATCGCGACTCCTCCGTCGGCTACGCCTGTCTGGTGGAAAAACGCATGGTGGAAAAGGTCGAAACCGGCACCTCCACCACCCCCTTCCTGTGCTTCGGCGACCGCGTGCGCATCCAGGTGATCGACGAGCACGGCAATGATGTATTCGGCGCTATCGATCAGGAAGTAAAAAGAGAATAAATTTTTATGTTTTTACCCTACTCTTGACAGGATATGCGCCGCCCTTGATTGTAAACGAGCCTCGCGATATCCAAGAAAAAGGGTCGAGATCCAGCTACTTTAGGGTACTCCCGCATGACCGCCTCAACAGCTTTTTCCGCCCGTGCATAATAGACTTCAAATTTCAGACCACACTTATTGTCCAGATTATTCCAAAATACAACAAGGGCTTTATTAAGATCATGCGCGGACTCTACCGACCAATGTTCGCAAATGTTGGACTGGCGATCTGCATAATATAGAGTCCAATGCGTATCTCCATTATAGTTACAGCCAAAATGGACAAGCAGTCTGACGATTTCTCCGGAACCTCGGTTCAGATCAACGACATGAAACCCTATACGCTTACCGATGTGCCGGCCGACTTTAGAGTAATTGCTCAGGGGGCTGGTCAGGCGGCGAAAATCGGCTGACCGGCGAGGGCGCGAGAGATGGCCTGATGGGCGGACAGGCCGTTGAGGCGCCCCGTGCCGATGACGGAGCGGATCAGGGCGTGGACGTCGGCGCCCCACAGCGAGCGGAAGCCGTTGGTGACCTTGCGGAAAATGACGCTCGGGCGCAGCGCGCGTTCCGAGGCGTTGTTGGTCGGCGGGACGGCGCGGTCGGTGAGGAAGGTGAAGAACTGAGCGCGCCAGCGTTTGGTCTGGCGCTGCACCTCGGCGCCGGCCTCGGTGACGGTCGGCATGAGCAGCAGGCGGTCGAGACGGCGCTCGGCCTTGGCGCGGTACTGGGCCAGCGTGCTGTCCTTCAAGGTTGGCCGTCGTCGCCCCACCGCGATGGCCCAGCACAGCAGCCGGCGCAGGGCCGGGGCGAAGCATGCCTCGCCGGCATCGATGGCGTACTGGACGTCGCGCAAGACGTGGGCCAAGCAGACCTGGTGGGTGTCGGCGTGGCCCTGCTGGGCGCCCCAGCGATCCGAGACCCAGCAGCGCGGCCGATGCTCGCCCAGCACCTCGGTGATCACGTCCCGCCCGCGCGAGGGGCGGATGCGGTGCAGGATGGCGGTGTCGCTGACCAGCACCCATTCCCAGCCCATGCGCGTGCCCTGATCGGCCGTGGTCAACCGGGACCCGGTTTCGTCGCAGCCGATGACCTCGGCGCGGCGCAGCCGTTCCACGATGGCCGCCTCGGCCCGCTTGAGAGGACGGTTGCTCCGGCGCAGCGCGTTGGCGATGGCGCCCTCGCTGATGCGCACGGTGAACAGTTCGGCCATCAGCCGGGCGAGCCGATCGTAGCCGACGGCGTGGTGATGATGCAGGTAGGCCAGCAGCGCCACGATCGACGGGCCAAACGGCGAGCCCGGCGGCATCGTCTCCGGCGGGGTCCCCCGCACCCGGCGGCGGCAAGCGGGGCAGCGCTGACCGAACAGCCGCACCCGCGTGACCACCGGCCGTAGCGGCGGCAGGTCGAGGTGATCGTAGGCATGGCGCAGCGTTTGGGTGTCGGCCCTCACCGCCGTGCCGCAGTGAGCGCACGCCGGGGCGTGGCAGTCCACGACAAGGTCTGGCTCAGCGGCCAGCTCGCGCGTCACCCCCGGACCCTTGCGTTTGCGCCGCGGTTTCTTGGGGCGCGGCGGTCGGTTGGTCTTCTGCCCGCGCGAGGGCGGCAGGCTGGAATTGGTCGGGGTCTTGGGCGGCTGGTTCAGCTTCGCCTCCAACGCCGCGACACGCTCCAGCAGCGCCAGGATCAGCGCGTCCTTCTCCTCATGGCTCAGGCGGGACAGCTCGAGGCGAGTCATAGACAGGTTGACTCACATCGCCGGGCTCCAGGCAAGGGAGCGTCCGAGGCACCCCGAACCTCATGCCGCCCGGCGGCACTTTACCGGCAACGCCCAACCCCGTGAGCAGTTAC
>DASPMK010000306.1:0-4567 GCA_035627075.1 Azospirillaceae bacterium | reverse complement strand
CGCTCAACCACCGGCGCGATGACGTGCCGGTGCCGCGGCCCGGCCACCATCCCGGCTGGAGCAACCGGGCCAGCGTCGATTGGCGGCTGGAAACCGAAATCGCCCCGGCCTGGAGTTTGACCGTCGCCGACCGGGCCAGCGGGTTCGTCAACGACGGCCGCGATGCCGGTGCCGACGATCTGTCCAACGACCTGAAGGAAGCCTATCTGACGTGGCGGGCCGGCGACCGCCTGTTCCTCGACGCCGGGCGCGTGAACCTGCGCAACGGCGTCGCCGTCGGCTTCAACCCGACCGATTACTTCAAGACCAACGCCGTGGCCACCCGTGTGTCGGAAGACCCCAGCGTGCTGCGCGAGAACCGCCTGGGAACGGTGATGGGCCGCGCGCTCGCGGTGTGGGAAGGAGGTTCGGCGACCCTGGCGGCGGCGCCCGATCTGCGCGACGGCACGGTGACGGGAGAGCGCTCAGGATCAGACCTCGGGCTCGATCGCACCAACGGGCGGGCGCGTCTGTTGGGCAAGGTCAGCGTCGTCGTGGCCGACGACTTCCAGCCCGAATTTCTCGTCCACCACCGAAGCGGCGACAGCCCGGCCTTCGGCCTCACCCTCACCCGTGCCATCGGCGACCGCGTGGTCATCTACGCCGAATGGAGCGGCCAGCGTCGCATCGGCCTTGCCGCCCGGGACCAGCAGGAACGCTTGCGCAGTCAGGTGGCGGCCGGCTTTTCCTACACCACGGATTTCAAGCTCACCGCCAACGTCGAGCTGCACGTCAACGAGGCCGGCTTCACCCGCGGGCAGTGGCGGCAGTGGTTCGCCGCCGGGGCCGCCGATGCCCGCCCGCCGTGGCGGATACGCCGCAGCGCCCGCGAGGAACAGGAGCCACTTAACCGTTATACCCTGTTCGTGCGCGCTCACTGGCAGGACGCGCTTGCCCCCGACATCGATCTGACAGCGCTGGGCCAGACCAACCTTTACGACGGCAGCGCCTTCGCCCAGTTGGAAGCCGCGTGGCGGGTGGCCGACGACCGGCTGCTGTCGCTGACCGCCGGCGGCTTTCTCGGCGGCTCCGGGACCGAGTACGGCAGCCAGCCTGACGCCGCCACCGTCGTGGGCAAGTTCACCCGGTTCTTTTGATCAGCTTCCGGTCGTTCGGGTGATCGGAATGTGCCGGGGCTCGGCGGCGACGCGGGTCAGCCACGCGCGGATGCGGGGGTAGGGGGCAAGGTCGAAGCCGCCCTCGTCGGCGACGTGGGTGTAGGCGTACAGCGCGACATCGGCCAGGGTAAAGCGGCCGGCGGCGAAGAAGGCCCGATCCCGGAGGTGGGTTTCCATTACTGCCAGCGCCTGATGGCCGCGTTCGTGGCGCATGGGCAACTCGGCGCGGCGAGGGTGGTCGGCCGGCAAGTGGTGCAGGATGAAGCGCGCCACCGCCACATGGGGCTCGTGGCTGTACTGCTCGAAGAACATCCATTGCAGCATCCGGGCGCGTTCCAGCCGGCCCTGGGGGATCAGCGGCGTGCCTTCGGCGAGGTAGTGGATGATGGCGTTGGATTCGGCCAGCACCGTGCCGTCCTCCAGTTCCAGCGCCGGCACGCGGCCGTTGGGATTTTTGGCGAGGAATTCCGGCGTGCGGGTTTCGCCCCGGTCGATGTCCAGGTCGATCCGGTGGTGGGGGATGTCCAGCCGGTGCAGCACCAGGCGGACCTTGTAGGCGTTTCCTGAGGACAGGTTGTCATAGAGCGTCGGCATCGTTCCCCCCGGGTGGCGTGTGCCGCCAAGGTTGCGTGAAACCGTCGTCGTCGGGCAAATGAGATGATGTAAAAGACCGTTTGAGAAAAATTGAAAAGGGGTGAGCCCTTGGTCCGTCGTCTGCCGCCGTTGAACGCCCTGCGCGCCTTCGAGGCGGCGGCGCGCCACTTGAGCGTTACCAAGGCGGCCGAGGAGTTGGGCGTTACCCCCGCCGCCGTCAGCCATCAGGTCCGCGCGTTGGAGGGCACCCTGGGGCTGGAGCTGTTTCAGCGGCTGAAAGGCGGGCTGGTGCTGACGGACGCCGGGCGGCTTTACCTGCCGGGACTGACCGAGGGACTGGACCGTCTGGCGCGGGCGACGGTCCAGGTGCAGGGCCAGCGGCTTGCCGGGGTGCTGACGGTCAGCACGCTGGCGTCGTTCGCTACCGGCTGGCTGGTGCCGCGCCTGGGCGACTTTCGCGCCTGCCACCCCGATCTCGATGTTCTGATTCGCACCGAATCCCGGCTGGTCGATTTCGACCGGGAGGATGTCGATGTGGCGATCCGCTATGGGCGAGGCAGCTTTCCCGGCCTGGTGGCGCAGCCGCTGATGGGGGAGGAGGTGTTCCCTATATGCAGCCCTGTATTGCTCAATACGCAACCCTATCTACGTAAGGTCGATGATCTCCGACATTACGTGCTACTTCATGATGTCGATGCCGAGCCTCATCAGCCGTGGATGAACTGGCGGGAGTGGTTAAACGGAACCGGGATCGACACCTCCCGCGGTTTCCGTTTCACCGACAGTTCAGTACTTATCGCCGCCGCCGTGGCGGGGCAAGGTGTGGCACTTGGACGCAGCGCGTTGCTTGGGGATTTGCTTGAAAGCGGTCATCTTGTCCGTCCTTTCGAGGCGAGTCGGCGCGCCGGATGGATGTACTTTCTGGTTGCTCCAGAACGTCATCTCAATCGACCCAAGGTGGTGGCGTTTCTGGCCTGGTTGCGGGAGGCAGTGGGACGAAAGGACAGCGAGTTATTGCGAAGTTCTTGAAAATGCTGGAGAAATTATAATTAATTTTCGTTAACAACCCTACTTGACCAGGGGGTAAATGCCCTGCCATGCTCGAAAAGTAGCAAATGCCCAGGCGAGTTAAGCCGTCCTGGGAATAGGCACGGAGCTTTTCGCCGTTAAATCAGCTGACGGCTTCGTTTATGAGAGTGGGGGGGAATCATGCTTCGTATCGTGGATATGCGCCGCACCGGGCTCTACGTGGTCATGTGCGATGGCGCCATCGCCAGTGTCGCCGGCCGGTCGTATTGGAGCAACCTCAACGAACTGCGGGAAACGCTACGCCGCGAGCGGGTACCTCACAGTGAGCGCGTGCTGACGACCATCTCGTAAGGCATCGCATCGGCGGTACCGATGGCGGGATCACTCAACAACACGGTCCTGATCGGCTACGGGCCGGCTTCCAAAAGCCGGCCCGTTTCGTTTGCGTATCAGCCGGCGCGAATGCGGGCCAGGAAGCGATCGACCTCGCCCTTCAGGTTGGCCGACTGGCTCGACAGGTCGTTGACCGCGGTCAGCACATGCTGGGCCTCGCGGCCGGTTTCGGCGGCCGACTCGTTCACCCGGACGATGGTCTCCGACACCTCCTGGGTGCCGACGGAGGCCTGCTGCACGTTGCGGGCGATCTCGTTGGTGGCGGCACCCTGCTCCTCGATCGCGGTGGCGATGGAGCCGGAGATCTCGTTGATGCGCGAGATGGTGCCGGCGATGCCGCGGATGGCCTCCACGGCGTCCTGGGTCGCCCCCTGCACCGCGCCGATCTGGGCGTTGATCTCCTCGGTCGCCTTGGCGGTCTGGTTGGCGAGGTTCTTCACCTCCGACGCCACGACCGCGAAGCCCTTGCCCGCCTCACCGGCGCGCGCCGCCTCGATGGTGGCGTTGAGGGCCAAAAGGTTGGTCTGGGACGCGATGTCGTGAATGAGCTTGACCACCTGACCGATCTTGGCGGCGGCGTCGGCCAGCCCCTGTACGGTGGCGTTGGTGCGCTCGGCCTGGGCCATCGCCTCGCCGGCGATGCGGGCGGAGCTGGACACCTGCTGGGCGATCTCGCTGATCGAGGCGGTCAGTTCCTCGGCGGCCGAGGCCACGGTCTGGATGTTGACCGACGCTTCCTCGGCGGCGGCGGCCACCGTGGTGGAGCGCTGGCTGGTTTCGTCCGCCGTGCGGGTCATCAGGTTGGCGGTGGACAGGAGCTGGCCGGCGGCCGAGGACACCGACTGCACCACACCCGCCACTTCGCGCTCGAAGGCCGCGGCGGTGGAGCCCAGCTCGTTCTGGATCAGGGCGGCGGTGTTGATGTCGATGTAGACGGAGGTGGCGAGGTCCATGTCGAGGAACACGGCCTTGTTGATCGCCTGAAGCGCCATCGCCAGCTTTTCCGGCTTCTTGCGATACGCCTGGGATGCGATGTCGATCAGCCGGTTCAGGATGAAGCAGTAGGCCCCCGTGTACCAGCGCGGTTCCAGCCCGATGCGCTGGTGCGTCTGCCCGATCTGGATTACCTGCGCCATGTAGGCGTCGTCGAAGGTCCCGGTGAAGACGTTGCGGACCCAGTGCTGCTTTTGCAGTGAACGGGCGCGCGACACCACCTCGGGGCGGCTCACCAGTTGCGCGACCGCCGGAGTGGCGCGCATATAGGCGTAGAACTCTTCCAGGATCGAGTCGAGGTGGGGGGCGAGAATCTGCTGGAATTCCCGCAGGACGGCTCGCGTCGTGTCGTCGATGCGCAGGAAGGCGATGCGATCGGCAATCGACTTGGGTTGGGCGAC
>DASPMK010000305.1:0-14919 GCA_035627075.1 Azospirillaceae bacterium | reverse complement strand
GCGGTACACCGCCTCGGTTTCGAACTCGCCGCCGAAGGTGGTTTCCGGGTAGGTGATGAGGACGGGTGAATAGTACTGGCCATCGTAGTGGATCAGCAGCGGTTTGTCGTTGGATATCACCTCGGCGAACAGGGTGACGATGAACAGCGCCAGGAAAATCCACAAGGACCACCAGCCGCGCCGGTTGGCCCGGAAGTTGTGGAACCGGCGGCGGGTCAGCGGCGCGACGCGGATGCCCAGGACGGTGTCGGTCATCAGACGCTCCGAGCCTCGAAATCGATGCGGGGATCGACCACCACGTACATGATGTCGCCCAACAGGTTCATGATCAGGCCCAACAGGGTGAAGAAGTACAAGGTGGCGAACATCACGGGATAGTCGCGGTTGATCGCCGCCTCGAAGCCCAACAGGCCCAGTCCGTCCAGCGAGAAGATCACCTCCACCAGCAGCGCGCCGGTGAACAGGATACCGATGAAGGCGCCGGGGAAGCCGGCGATGACGATCAGCATGGCGTTGCGGAAGATGTGGCCGTACAGCACCTGATGGCGCGTCAGCCCCTTGGCGCGGGCGGTGATGACGTACTGCTTGTTGATTTCCTCCATGAAGGAGTTCTTGGTCAGCATGGTCAGCCCGGCGAAGCCGCCGATCACCAGCGCCGTCACCGGCAAGGCGATGTGCCAGAAGTAGTCCAGGATCTGTTGCCACCACGGCAGCATGGCCCAGTTGTCGGAGACGAGGCCGCGCAGGGGGAACCAGTCGAGATAGCGCCCGCCGGCGAACACCACGATCAGCAGCACCGCGAACAGGAAGCCGGGGATGGCGTAGCCGATGATGACGACGGCCGACGACCATACATCGAACTTCGACCCGTCGCGCACCGCCTTGGCGATGCCCAGCGGGATGGAGATGAGATAGACCAGAAGCGTCGTCCACAACCCCAGCGAGATCGACACCGGCAGCTTGGCCGCCACCAGATCGACCACGCGGGTGTCGCGGAAGTAGCTCTTGCCGAAATCGAACTGGAGGTAGTTGCCCATCATCAGCAGGAAGCGTTCATGGAGCGGCTTGTCGAAGCCGAACTCCCGTTCCAACTGCTTGATGAACTCGGGGTCCAGCCCCTGGGCGCCGCGATAGCGGTTGCCGCTGCCGGCCGCCTGCGCCGCCTGGGCCTGTTGCATCTGCGCCTGGAAGTCGCCCGACGCGGTGCCGCCGACCCGCGCCGTCGCCTCCACCGCCGTCCCCTGCATTTGAGCGACAAGCTGTTCGATCGGCCCGCCGGGGGCGAACTGCACGATCAGGAAGTTGATGACCATGATGCCGAACAGCGTCGGGATGATCAGCAGCAGGCGGCGGATGATGTAGGCGAGCATGGGGGCCTTTCGTCCTTCACCGGCCGAGCGCGGCGGTTTTCCGCGGGTCCACCCACCAGGTGGCGGGGAAGCCGTGGGAGTATTTGGCCATCCGCTCCGGCCACGCGAACTTGTTCCAGAACGCCAGCCAACTCACGTCGTTGTAGTAGAGCGGCACCTGATACCAGCCCCACAGCAGCGCGCGGTCCAGCGCGCGGGTGGTGGCCTCGATGGTCGGCAGGTCCTTGCCCTGGATGATCTTTTCGATCAACTCGTCCACCACCGGGTCCTTGATGCCGGCGAAATTGCCCTGGCCGCGCACATCGGCGACGGCGGAGTGGAAGAAGCCGCGCAGTTCCGTCCCCGGTGGCGGGAAGAAGTTCAGCGCCACCATCACCACGTCGTAGTCGTAGTCGTCGGTGCGCACATCGTACTGCGCGGTGTCCACCACCCGGATGGCGGCGTCGATGCCGGCGCGGCGCAGGATCTGGACATAGGGCGCCGTCACCCGCTCCAAGGTCGGGTTGGACAGTAGGAATTCCAGGCGGAAGACCTCGCCGGTGTCGGTCTTGGTCAGCTTGCCGCCCCTGACCTCCCAGCCCGCTTCCTTGAACAGCGCCGTCGCCTTTCGGATGTTCTCGCGGTCCAGCCGGTTGCCGTCGTTCACCGGCGGCGTGAAGTCCTCGGTCAGCGCTTCGGGTGGAACCTTGTCCTTGTAGGGTGCCAGGATAGCGGCCTCCTCCGGCGTCGGCCGCCCTTGCGCGCCGTATTCGGAATTGGGGAACCAGCTTTCGATGCGCCGGTACTGGCCGTACAACAGGGTGCGCTGGATCGACTCGAAATCGTAGAGGTGGTTCAGCGCCCGGCGCACCCGCGCGTCCTGGAACTGCGGCCGGCGGGTGTTGAAGATGTAGCCGTAGGTGCCGCGCGGGCTTTTGTCGGGGGGATCGCGTTTGACGATGCGGCCCGCCTTCACCTCGCCGGTGTCGTAGCCCGCCGCCCAGCGTTGGGCGCGGTTTTCCTGGCGGAAGTCGATGCGCCCGGCCAGGAACGCCTCGAACATCACGGTGTCGTCGAGGTAGTAGTCGTAGCGGATTTCATCGAAGTTGTTCATGCCCCGGCTTACCGGCAGGTCGGCCGCCCAATAGTCCTTCACCCGCTCGTAGGTGATGGCACGGCCGGGGTCCATCGCCTTGATGCGATAGGCCCCGGAGCCCAGGATCGGCTCCAGCGTCGTCTGGGTGATGTCGCGGCCGGGCTGCGTCCACCAATGGCGCGGCAGCGGCGACAGCCCCGCCGCCGCCATCAGCGGCTTCATGGTGTTCCTCGTTTTGAACGTCACCTTCAGACGGCGCTCGTCCAGCGCCGTCACCTGGTCGATGTCGTCGTAGAACGACTTCAGGAACGGCCGCCCGTGCTGGCGGATGGTGTCGAAGGAGAAGACGAAGTCGTCGGCGGTGATGGGCTTGCCGTCGTGCCAGCGCGCTTGGCCGCGCAGGTTGAAGACCATCCAGCTCTTGTCGTCGGGGTATTCCACCGTCTCGGCGATCAGGCCGTAGGCCGACACCAGTTCGTCGCCCGAGCCGACCATCAGGCTGTCGCCGATCAGGCCGATGCCCGCCGGCCACTGGCCGCGCAGGATGTAGGTATTGAGGCTGTCGTAGGTGCCGAACGCCCCCAGCACCACCCGGCCGCCCTTGGGCGCTTCCGGGTTGGCGTAGGGCCAATGGGGCATGTCCGGGCCGTACATCGGCTCGCCGAACTCGGCGATGGCCCAGGTCCGGGTGACTTTCTGGTCCTGCGCCGCGGCGGGGCCGCTCAGCAGCCCCAGCAGCAGGAGAGAGAACAGCAACCGCTTCATCGCAACACCTTTGCCTGCCACGGCCCGCCTCTTCAAGCGGGCGGGGCGCTTCTACGTCGTCAGCACTACCTCAACCTACTTCGCCCACCATGTCGATATCCCCCACACGCCGACGGCCGCGGCATCGTAGGCGACATAGCGCGGATCGGTTTCCGGCCAGCCGAACTTGGTCCAGGTGGCGACCCACATCTCGTCATTGTACCACTGCGGCACCATGTAGAAGCCCCACAGCAGCACCCGGTCCAGCGCCCGGCTGGCGGTGGTAACGCTCTGAAGGTCGCGGGCGTTCACCACCTCCTCGACCAGCGCGTCCACCGCCGGGTCCTTGATGCCGGAATAGTTGGCCGAGCCTTGAATGTCGGCGGCGGCCGAGCCGAAATAGGAGCGAAGCTCCGACCCGGGCGGCATGAAGGCGTTCAGGTTCAGCACCGTGGCGTCGAAGTCGAACTCGTCCAGCCGGCGCTGGTACTGGGCGCTGTCCACCACGCGGATGTTGGCCTCCACTCCGGCGCGTTTCAGGGCCTCGCCGTAGTTCTGGAGGATACGCACCATGGCGCCGGGCTGTTCCAGGAACTCCAGGGTGAAGGGCTCGCCGGTCTTGGCGTTGACCAGCCGGCCGCCCCGGTTTTCCCAGCCGGCCTCGCGGAGCAACTCCAGCGCCCGGCGCAATTGCGCGCGGTTGTTGCCCGACCCGTCGGTTTTCGGCGGCTCGAACGCCTCGGTCAGGGTGCGCTCGGGAATTTTGCCCCGGTACGGCTCCAGCCGCGCCACCTCTTCCGGCGTCGGCGGCCCCTTGGCGCCGAAGTCGGAATTGGGGAAGTTGCTCCTGATGCGCTCGTATTGGCCGTACAGCAGATTCTTCTGCACCCACTCGAAATCGAAAAGCTGGGCCAGGGCCTCGCGCACGCGCGGATCGGCCAGCTTGGGCCGCCGGGTGTTGAGCCGCAGCCCCTGCGCGCCCGAGGGGCGGTTGTTGGCGACCGTCCGCTTGACCACGCGCCCCTCGGCCACCGCCGGGAAGTCGTAGCCGGTGGTCCAGCGTTGCGCCCGGTATTCCGGCCGCACGTCGTAGGTGCCGGCCTTGAAGGCTTCGAACATCACGTCGTCGTCACGGTAGTAATCGACACGGATGGTGTCGAAATTATAAAAGCCCCGGTTCACCGGCAGGGTGGCTGCCCAATAATCCCTCACCCGCTCGTAGGTGATGGCACGGCCGGCGTCCACCGCCGCCACCCGGTAGGGGCCGCTGGTCAGGGGCGGCTCCAGCGAAGTCTGCGCGATGTCGCGGCCGGGCTGGCTCCACCAATGGCGGGGCTGCGGCTGGAGGGTCGAGGCGAACTTGACGATCGGCTTCATGGCGCCGCGGCTCTTGAAGGCGGCCTTCAGCCGGTGATCGCCCAAAGCCTCGACCGAGACCGTCTCCTCCAGGAAGGAGCGGGTGAAGGGATTGCCGTGCTTTTGCAGCACTTCCCAGCCATAGACGAAGTCGTTGGCGGTGATGGGTGTGCCGTCGTGCCAGCGCGCCTGTCGGCGCAGGTTGAAGACGGCCCAGCTCTTGTCCTCGGGCATCTCCACCGTTTCGGCGATCAGGCCGTAGAGCACGTCCAGCTCGTCGCCCGAGCGCACCATCAGCCCGTCGTAGATCATCCCCATCGTGCGCGGCGTCTGGCCGCGCAGAATGACGGGGTTCAGGCTGTCGAACGATCCCTGTTCGGCCAGGACCACGGTACCGCCCTTGGGTGCCTCCGGGTTGGCATAGCGGAAGTGGCCGAAGTCCGGGCTGTATTGCGGGGTGGAGAACTCCGCCACGGCATGGCTGACCGTCACACCCGGCTCGGCGTTCTGGGCCGGGGCCGGGCTGGTGAACAGAAGCAGGGCAAGCAGGAAACCGGCGGTTCGCATGACACCTCGGGCGGCGGAAGGGGAGGGGAGCGGACCCGACATGATATGCTCCCGCCGCCCTGCCGGGAAACCCCGACGACCTTCAAGCCTCCCCATCCGGCGGCAGGAGGTTGTGCGGCGCGCGGCCGGATTCCGCGAAATACTCCTCCATCATCTCAAGGACGCCGGCGTAGCGCCGGTCGGCGCGCAACAGCTTCTTGAAGGCCTTGCCGTTGCGCCAGTCGGCTATCAGCCACGCCTCAGCCGCCTCCTGGTGCTCGCGGTGGATGGACAGGATGTAGACGGCCGCCTGCTCGGCGCAGCGGATTTCCGTCTCCTCCAGTCGCTCCAGAAGCGCCCCCACGTACAGCGGCAGCATTTCGGGGAAGTCCAGTCCCTCTTCCCCGTCGGCATTGGCGGTGGGATCGGTAAGGTGCGGGGCGTCGTCTCCCTCCTCGTCCGCCGGCGGATGGCCATTGGCCTGGACGAAGGTGGGAACGGGCAACCGCGACTCAAGGGATGACGGGGGCTCGTCGTCCGTCCCGTCGTCATCCGGGAGGTCCTCCAGGTTCTCGTCCTCGTCCGCAAGACCCTCCATCAGTCGTTCGGCCAGGACCTCCGGCCCCACCTCGAACAGGAGTTGCAGATCGTCGATGATGTCGAGGAAAGCCTTCTTGCGCACCTTCCAGTTGCTGGTCGCCTTCAGCGTGGTGGCGAGATTGTCCAACATCTCCCGCAGTTCCGGATCGGCGGCCAGGTAAACGGAGGTGGTGACCTTGGGGATATGCATGTCTTCAGGTTCCGGACAGGAGGGCCAAGGCCTCGGCGTGGGTGCGGGGATCGCTGGCGGCAATGACGCTGCCGTCCGAATGCGGCCCCAGCGGTGCCCCGCGCCAGTCGGTCATGACACCGCCCGCGCCGGTGACGACCGGCACCAGGGCGGCGTAGTCGTGGAACTTCATGTCCGCCTCCACCACTAGATCATAAAAACCGGCGGCAAGAAGGCCGTAGGAGTAACAATCGCCGCCCCACACCGTCATGCGGCACCGCGAAGAGAGTGTTCGGAAGGCATCCCAATCCGCCCCTTTGAACATCTCGGGCGTGGTGGCCCCAAGAGTGGCCATGGGCAACCCCGGACAGGGGCGGGCCTGGACGGTGTTGCGGTTCAAGGTGGTCGGGCGTCCGGCGGCGCCGATCCAGCGGTCGGCGATGACCGGCTGGTCGATGATGCCCAGGATCGGCCGGTCGCGGTGGACCAGTGCGATCAGGGTGCCGAACAGCGGCCGCCCGGTGACGAACGACTTGGTGCCGTCGATGGGATCGATCACCCAGAGGTATTCGGCGTCACCGTTCTTCACGCCGTATTCCTCGCCCTGGATGCCATCGTTGGGGCGTTCGGACTCCAGGATGGTGCGGATGATGCGCTCGGCCTCGCGGTCGGCCTGGGTCACCGGCGTGCGGTCGGCCTTGTCGTCGACGGCCAGGGGGGCGCGGTAATAGCGGCGGATGACCGAGGCGCTGGCGTCGGCCAGCCGCTCGGCCAATGCTACCAGATGGATGGGGCAGGTGTCGGTCATGGCTGGGGCACCCCGGCGGATATGTCATAAGGAGCGGCGATCCTAGCCTCCGTTCCGGCGAAAACCAACCGGGTGCCGCAACCTTCCACGTCAGGGCAGGGGAACCGGGTTGTCCGACAGGGTGCGCAGCCACGCAATCAGGTTGGCCCGTTCCTTGGCGTCCTTGATGCCGGCGAACGTCATCTTGGTGCCGGGGACATAATCCTTGGGGTTCGCCAGGAACTGGCTCAGCCCTTCGTAATCCCAGGTGCCCTCCTTGCCCCTCAGCGCGTCGGAATAGGCGAACCCGTCCTGATGGCCGTGTTTGGCGCCGACGATGCCGTACAGGTTGGGGCCGATCTTGGCCGCCCCGCCTTTCTCGAAGGTGTGACAGGCGGCGCAGGCTCTGGAGGCGGCTTGGCCGGCGCCCGCGTCGGCCGTGGCCAACAGCGGGGCGATGGGTTCCGGCCCCGACGGAGCGGCGGATGCGGCCGCCGGCTGCGAACCGGGCGCCGGGGCGACGGTGTAGGCGGCCTGTTCGACGTGCGCCGGCGCCACCAGCACGCGCGATATGAAGCCCGTCAGCATGGCGATGAGACCAGCCAGGAGGATCGCGCCGAAGATCTTGTTGGATTCCGTCGACATGGGTGTCTTGTCCCTGCCTTTTTCGTCCGAGCCGTGCGGCTCCTCCGCTTTCACTTAGAACGAGGATCGTTGACGGACAGGCCGGATCGTGCTTGACCGGAAGGTGCTTGAAGCCGGAGTAGCCCGATGTCCCTGCCTGTCTCTCCCATCGTCGTGATTCCCGCCCGCATGGCTTCCACCCGCCTGCCCGACAAGCCGCTGGCCGACATCCACGGCGAACCGATGATCGTCCACGTCTGGCGCCGCGCCATGGAGGCGGGGATCGGCCCGGTGGTGGTGGCCGCCGCCGAGCCGGAGATCGCGGCGGCCGTGGAGAAGGGAGGGGGGCGCGCGGTGCTGACGCGCCCCGATCACCCCTCGGGCTCCGACCGCATTTTCGAGGCGCTTCGGCTGGTCGACCCGGAAGGGCGGTTTGATGCGGTGGTCAACGTCCAAGGGGACCTTCCCACCATCGAGCCGGAGGCGGTGCGCGCCGTCTTCGCGCCGCTGGCCGACCCGTCGGTGGACATCGCCACGCTCGCCGCCGTCATCACCGATCCGGAGGAGCGGGTCAACCCCAATGTGGTCAAGGCGGTGGTTGAACTGGCGGCCGGGGCGTCCGCCGGCCGGGCGCTGTACTTCACCCGCGCCACCGCCCCCACCGGCGATGGGCCGCTCTATCACCATATCGGGCTTTATGCCTATCGCCGGGCGGCGTTGGAACGCTTCGTGACGCTGCCGCCGTCGGTGCTGGAGACGCGGGAGCGGCTGGAGCAGCTTCGGGCGTTGGCCGCCGGCATGCGCATCGACGTGGCGGTCGTTGACGCCGTTCCGCTCGGCGTCGATACTCCGGCCGACCTCGATCGCGCCCGCACGATGCTGGTGCCGTAATCCTTCCTATCGCTGGACGTCATGCCGCAGTATCCCGCCACCACCAACGTCATCGCCTTCCAGGGCGCCTTTGGCGCCTATTCCGACCTTGCCTGCCGGACGGTGTTTCCCGACATGGAAACCCTGCCGTGCCGGACGTTCGAGGACGCCTTCGCGGCGGTGCGCGACGGCGCGGCGCGGCTGGCGATGATCCCCATCGACAACTCGGTGGCGGGGCGGGTGGCCGACATCCACCACCTGTTGCCCCACGGCGGGTTGCACATCATCGGTGAGCATTACCAGCGGGTCGAACACCATCTGCTGGCGCGGCCGGGTGCGACGTTGGAGACGATCAAGACCGTCCACAGCCATGTCCACGCCTTGGGGCAGTGCCGCAGGCTGATGCGCGAGATGAACCTGACGCCGGTGGTGGCGGTGGACACCGCCGGAGCGGCGGCCGACCTGGCCAAGGATGGGGATGATAGTCAGGCGGTGATCGCCTCGGGGCTGGCGGGCACGATCTACAACCTCGTCAGCCTCAAGCAGAACATCGAGGACGCGGAGCACAACACCACCCGCTTCCTCATCCTGGCCCGTCAGGCGCAGATTCCGCCGCTCCATTCGGGGCCGTGCGTGACCTCGCTGGTGTTTCGGGTGCGCAGCGTGCCGGCGGCGCTGTTCAAGGCGCTGGGCGGCTTCGCCACCAACGGCGTCAATATCACCAAGCTGGAAAGCTACATGGTGAACGGCCGCTTCACGGCGGCGCAGTTCTACGCCGATGTCGAGGGACACCCGGAAGACCGGCCGTTGCGTCTGGCGCTGGAGGAACTGGGCTTTTTCGCCCGCGAGGTGAAGATTCTGGGCGCCTACCCGGCCCACCCTTTCCGACAGGATGCCGCCCAGGTCGGAGACGACTGACCCCCTTTACCGCCTTATACCCGTTTCAGAAAGTTCTGACCGCCGGTCAGAACTTTCTGACCCCTCAAGCGCCGGGCGCGGCCATCCGGCCGCTTGGCTTCGCGCCCACGGGCGCGCGGGGCCGCGGTTGCGGCCCTATCCAAACTTGGTATTACGCCCGCTGGCGCTCCAGCTCCGTGCCGATCTCGGCCAGCAGCGCCAGCACCTCGTGCGAGGCGTCGTTGAGGCGGTCCACCTCGTTCAGCGCCCCTTCTATGTCACCGGCGGCGTAGCGCTCCAGCGCCGCCTTGCCATGGGCGTGAACGCGATGGTGCGGCTCGTCCAGGCGGCGATAGGCGCTGCTGGCGCGGATGGTGGGATCGTCCACCGTCAGGTACCAGCGTCCCAGCCGGCAATTGGTATGGTCGGACAGCTTGTCGGCCGTCAGTTGGGTGCGGCCCATGATCACTTCCACCACCCGGCGCTTGAAGGCGACGTGGTCGTTCTTGGCCACCTCCACCAGCGTGCGCGAGCCACCCTTCTGGGCGAACAGGTTGACGCGCTCCTCCAGCATGGTGCCCGCTTGGTTCATGGCGTTCAGCACGCCTTCGATCTCGTCGGTCGTCCGCCGGGCCACCGTGGTGATGGTGTCCGTGCCCTGGTCCACGGACTGGGCGGTCGAGGTCTGGTCGGAGAGGTTTTGCGCCACCCCCTGCATCTTGGCGGTCACACCCACCACCCGCTCGGCCATGGCGCCCAGCCGCTGACGCAGGTCGGAAATCACCGAGCGGCCGGCGTTCACCGCCGTGCCGCTCTGGCGCATGGTTTCCATGATCGCGCTCATCTCGGCGCGCAGCTGGTCGATGCGGGCGCGGATGTCCTCGGTGGCCTTGGCGGTCTGATTGGCAAGGTTCTTCACCTCCGACGCCACCACGGCGAAGCCCTTGCCCGCTTCGCCGGCGCGTGCCGCCTCGATGGTGGCGTTGAGCGCCAGCAGGTTGGTCTGGGCGGCGATGGCCTCGATCTGATCGACGATGTCGCCGATCTGGGCGGAGGCGGCCGACAGGGTATCCACCCGGCTCGCCACTTCACCCACCGCCGACACGATGCCTTCCATCGACTGGTACGCCTGATCGGCCATGACGGCGCCCGACGTCGCCGCGTCCTGCGCGTCGCGGGCGTCGCGGGCGACCGCATCGGAGGTGGCCGCCACGGTGTTGATGGAACCTGTCAGCTGCGATACGGCGTCGGCGACCTGGGTGCTTTCGGAGTTGATCTCGCGCACGTCCCGCATCATGCGGGCGAAGATCACGATGGCTTCGTTGGATTGGATGGCGGCCGAGACGATGCCCTGAAGGTGGCCGCGCGCGTCCGCTTCCAGCAAGGTTTCCAGGTGCGACAGTTCGCTCAGCCGGTGCTCGCGCAGCGCTTCCTTTTGGTCGACATCCCGGCTGCGGCGGCGGAAGGCGTCGACCGCGCGGGCCATGTCGCCCAGTTCGTCGCCGCGGACAAGCCCCGGCACGGGGGTGGCGAAATCCCCGGCGGTGATGCGCCGCATGGCGGCGTCAAGCCCGTTCAAGCCCTTCAGCACCCGCACGCGGACGAGCCAGAACAGGAAGGACGTCAGCACCACGAGGAACGCGACATAGGCCGCCGTGGACAACTGGAGAATTCCCGCCACGCCGGCCAGCGCCTGCGCGGCGGTGGGGTCGAGCGTGTCGCGGATCGTGTCGATCTCGCCCAGAAGCAAGGCCGAAGCGATCGTGCCCACCACCACCAGTGCCGTCAGCAGGCCCGTCAGGATCAGCGCGATGGCGCGCAAGGACAGGCTGCGAGTGGGTGGGGACAGGTCGATGGGCGTGGTGGGGGCGTAACTTTCCTCCAGAACGGCCATTCGTCTTTCCTCCCAGAACCACTCGGATACGCGCCCGCGTCATCGGGCCGAACGAGTATGCTATGGCGTCGGACGTTTGAGCAAGTTATTCACCGTTTCCGCATTGTAATATTTGGGCTGCTGATTATCAGGATATGACAAGACTTGTTTTCGTTTCCTAATTATTCAAATTTATCGAAATACCCCTTCACCCAGTCGTCGATCATCCGGCGGGCGACGGAATCGCGGCTGGGCAGGTTGAAGGTGTCCTGGCCCGTCTCGGCGCGGCGCACCCTGTCGCGGTGGAACCAGCCGGCATCCTCCATCTCATTGGGATCGATGGCGATGTCGGTGGAGGCGGCCCGCGCCACGAAGCCGATCATCAGCGACGCGGGAAACGGCCACGGCTGGGAGGAATGGTAGCGGACATCGGCCGCGCGGATGCCGGTTTCCTCCAACACCTCGCGGGCCACCGCCTCTTCCAGGGTTTCGCCCGGTTCGACGAAGCCCGCCAGCACCGAATAATTGCCGGGCGGGAAGCGCGGCGTGCGGGCCAGCAGCACCCGGTCGCCGTCATGGACCAGCATGATCACCGCCGGGTCGGTGCGCGGAAAGTGGGGGGTGGCGCAGGCCGGATCGGCGCAACGGCGGACGTGCCCGGCTTCCTCCGGCCCGGTAGGGCTGCCGCACACGCCGCAAAAGCGGTGCCGCTGGTGCCACCACAGCAGGCCTCGGGCATAGGCGGCCATTCCCGCCTCCTCGGACGGCAGCCACGCGGCGGCCGAACGCAATTCGGCGAATCGCCCGCCCGCGCTCAGCGCCGGATGTTGTTCCGGCGTCTCCAGGGCCGAGACATCGAGGACGAAAAGGGCGCCGCCATTCGGGTCAAGGCCCAGGAAGGCCCGCTCCCCCGGCAGCGCCAGCAGCTCCGCCGCCGCGTCCCCGGTCAGGAAACCCAGGCGGGGAGCCGTCGGGTCACCCGTCAGGAAGGGTTGCAGGCGCCACACCGGCAGCAGCCGCGTCTCGGGCTCCGCCAGGCGGGCGGCCATCCAGCCGTCGTCGCGCCGGAACGCCGACGCGCGGTCGAGCCCGCTGCCGGCGTACAGATTGATTCGCTTATCCATTCCTCTGATGTGCCATAGCGCAGGCGGGCGATCAAACCTCTTGCCTTCGGCCCCCGCGGTCCTGATATAAGAAGGCGGGAGGCTGGCGCGGACGAGTCCCTCGCCAACTCGGTCAGGTCCGGAAGGAAGCAGCCGCAACGAGTTTCGACTCGGGTCGCTGTCCAGTCTCCCACCCCAATTGCGCCATCTCGGGGAGATCGGCGTTTCGCTGCGGGGAAGCCTTCCCGGCCGTTGTTGTTTCCAACGCGCCTTTCCCGTATGACGTGCGGGGAAATCTTCCCCCGCGACATGGCGCGTCCCAGTCGGTAGATTGCGCGCCTGTTCCCGTTGCCGCCCGATACGGACCCGTGACCGACCTGTCAGACGCCCCCACCGCCGAAATCGTGCCGGCCATCGGTCGAGGAGCGGCCTATCGCGTGCTGGCCCGCAAGTACCGGCCCCGCACCTTCGCCGAGTTGATCGGCCAGGAGGCGCTGGTCCGCACGCTGACCAACGCCATTTCCTCCGGCCGCATCGCGCACGCCTTCATGCTGACCGGGGTGCGCGGGGTGGGCAAGACGACCACCGCCCGCATCATCGCCCGAGCGCTGAACTGCATCGGCCCCGACGGCAGCGGCGGCCCGACCATTACGCCGTGTGGCCAGTGCGATCCCTGCCGCGCCATCGCCGAGGACCGGCACGTCGACATCCTGGAGATCGACGCGGCCTCCCATACCGGCGTCGACGACGTGCGCGAGCTGACCGACGGCGTGCGCTACTCCCCGGTTTCGGCGCGCTACAAGGTCTACATCATCGACGAGGTCCACATGCTGTCCAAGGCGGCGTGGAACGCGCTGCTGAAGACCTTGGAGGAACCCCCCGCCCATGTGAAGTTCGTCTTCGCCACCACCGAAATCCGCAAGGTGCCGGTGACGGTGCTGTCGCGCTGTCAGCGCTTCGATCTGCGCCGCGTGCCCAGCCCCGTGCTGGTCGAGCATTTCACCCGCATTGCCGGCCTGGAGGGCGTGACCCTGGAGGGCGACGCCGTAGCGCTGATCGCGCGGGCGGCGGACGGCTCGGTGCGCGACGGGCTGTCGCTGCTCGATCAGGGCATCGCGCTCGGCGGCGCCACGGTGACGGCCGAGCAGGTGCGCGACATGCTGGGGCTGGCAGACCGCGCCCGCGTCATCGAGCTGTTCGAGGCGGCGATGACCGCCCGGCCCAAGGACGCGCTGGACACCATGGCCGACCTCCACCGCTCGGGCGCCGATCCGCTGGTGGTGTTGCAGGATCTGTTGGACTTCACCCACTTCCTCACCCGCTTCAAGGTGGTGCCCGAGACAGCCGAGGACCCGGCTACGCCCGAGGCCGAGCGCGTCAGGGGCGGCGAGCTGGCCAAGAAACTGTCGATGCCGGTGCTCACCCGCGCGTGGCAGATTCTGTTGAAAGGCATCGGTGAGGTGCAGCAGGCGCCGGTGCCGCAGCACGCCGCCGAAATGGTGATCGTGCGGCTGGCCTACGCCGCCGACCTGCCGCCGCCGGGCGATCTGGTGAAAAAGCTCCAGGAGCAGATGCAGGGCGGCGGTTCGGCGCCGGGCGGCGGTGTCGGCGGTGGGGGTGGGGGCGGTCCCCGCGCCCAGGGCTGGACGCCGCGCGTGACCCAGGGAAACGCGGCGCTAGCGAGCCGCCCCATGGCCGCGGCGACCTCTCCCGAGGCGGCGACGCTGGCCGATCCCAAGGACTTCCGCGCGCTGGTGAAGCTGTTTGCCGACCAGCGCGAAGGCATCCTGAACGGCTATCTCTATTCCGGCGTTCACCTCGTGCGGTTTGAACCGGGGCGGCTGGAAATCCGACCCAAGGGCCATGTCGAGGCCAATCTGGCCGGGCGTCTCGGCGCCCGGCTCACCGAGTGGACAGGGCGGCGGTGGATCGTCACCATTTCCGGCGCGCCGGGCGAGCCGACCCTGGCCGAACAGGACAACGCCGCCGAGGCGGCCAAGTACGCCGAGGCCGCCGCCCACCCGCTGGTCCAGGCGGTGATGCGGACTTTTCCCGGCGCCAAGCTTGCCGAAGTGCGCGACTTGGGCGCAAATTCGGATGCCGGCGTTGCGGACGGCGGCGCGGATGACGATTTTAACGGCGATATCCCGCCCGACCTGATGGATGACGAAGGAGATTTCTGAGCGATGAAGAACCTCGGCCAGATGATGAAGCAGGCCCAGCAGATGCAGGCCAAGATGCAGGAAATGCAGGACAAGCTGGGTGAGGTCGAGGTGACGGGGCAGGCTGGCGCCGGCATGGTCCAGATCACGCTCAACGGCAAGGGCGATATGAAGAAGGTCAAGCTCGACAAATCCGTCGTCGATCCCGAGGACGTCGAGGTGATCGAGGACCTGATCCTGGCCGCTTTCAACGACGCCAAGGCCAAGGTCGAACAGGTCGCCGCCGAGGAAACCTCGAAGGTTATGGGCGGGTTGAAGCTGCCGCCAGGCCTCAAGCTGCCGTTCTGATGGGAAGGCGCCGGGGGCACCGCCCCCGGAATCCCGGACGTTAGATGACCAGTTCCGAAATCGAAAAACTCATCCTGCTTCTGGCCAAGCTGCCGGGGCTGGGGCCGCGCTCGGCGCGCCGCGCCGCGCTGTTTCTGATGAAGCGGCGCGATACCTTGCTGGCCCCCTTGGCCGAGGCCATGACCGAGGCCGCCCACGCCATCAAGACCTGCTCGGTGTGTGGCAACCTCGACACCATCGACCCCTGCGGCGTCTGTGCCGACGCGCGACGCGATCGCTCGATCCTGTGCGTGGTGGAGGAGGTGGGCGACCTGTGGGCGCTGGAGCGCACCCGGTCGTACAAGGGGCTGTACCATGTGTTGGGCGGCACGCTATCGGCGCTCGACGGCGTTGGG
>DASPMK010000304.1:0-5571 GCA_035627075.1 Azospirillaceae bacterium | reverse complement strand
CCCGTCTTGCCCACGGTGTGCCCGTGGGGGGGGAACTGGACTATCTCGACGATGGCACGCTGACCGCCGCGCTCAAGGCGCGGCGGCCGTTGTAGCTGTCCCCGCCGCGCTCAAGGCGCGGCGGCTGTTGTAGCTGCCGTCAGGCCACCGCCTCGACCGAGCCGTCGAGCGCCATCAGCAGCAGCTCGATTTCCAGATCGGCGTGCTTTTCCTTGATCATGCCGGCCAAAACCTTGAGTTGTTCGGCATGGGCGGCGGTTTCCGCCGCCGGATCGTCCTTCAGGTCCTTGCCCAAAATCACCTTGTAGGCACCGCAGTCGCGGTGATCCATTACCATCACTTTCTTGATGTGATGGAGCTGGATGGCGACCTCCAGGTGATCCCAGAAGGTCTTGCCCCAGGACGCGAACTTGTCGGTGAGCGCGCCCAGCGAGGCGCCGGCCAGGATGACGTGGTCGTAGTTGTTGGTCAGGCCGCGTCCGTCCATGTAGCGCACCACGTCGTCGACCAGACGGTAATCCATGCAAGACAGCAGCAACGCATCGGTGCCCCCTGCCGCGCGGGCGACCGGCGGCAGGCCGAACAGGGTGACGCCTGCTCCCAGGGTGGCCAGCTTGAGGAAGCCGCGGCGGCCGGTCGGCATGTCGGCCTCGGCAAGGCAGCCGCAGCCGGCGTGGTGCTGATAAGTCTCGGGCATGTCGTTTCCCCACGGATTGCAAGAGTTTCGGCCATGGTGGCGTCGCCGAGTCGGCTTGTCTTTAGGGGTTAATACGTATGACGCAAAAGCTTCTAATGTATGGTTGAGCTGGTTTCAGGAATTAACCCATGGGCGTTTAAACCGAATTGGTGGCTGGCGCGGAGGTGTAAGTTATGCCTGACTGAAGAAAAGGAGCGAAAGGCTGGGTCATGCGCGTGATGATCCTCGGCGGCGATGGATTTTGCGGGTGGCCGGCAAGCCTGCACCTCTCACAGCGCGGTCACGACGTTATCATTGTCGACAACTTGGCGCGCCGGGCATCGGATCGCGAACTGGGCGTGGAGTCCCTCACTCCCATCCGTCCGCTGGAGGAGCGTCTGCGCGCCTGGAAGGCGGTTTCGGGACGGCGGATCGATTTCCACCTGCTCGACATTGCCCATGACTTCGAGGCGCTGGTGGAGGTGATGCGCGAGGAGGGGCCGGAGGCCATTGTCCACGCCGCCGGGCAGCGCGCCTCGCCCGATTCGATACGGTCGACCTGGCACAGGCGTTACACCGTGGACAACAACGTCAACGCCACCCACACCGTGTTGTGCGCCATGGCGGAAGCCTCGCCCGATGTCCATCTTGTTCACCTCGGGTCATTGGGGGTCTACGGCTATGGCCGGTTCCGCGGTCTGCCGCTCCCGCAGGGCTACATCTCCGCCACGCTGCGCTCAGGCAATGTCGAGGCGGCGGCCGAATTCCTGTTTCCGCCGGAGCCGGTCGGCATCTGCCATCTGACCGAGGCCCAGGGCACCCTTCTCTTCCAGTTCTACGCCCGGAGCGACCGGCTGAGGATCACCGACCTGCGCCAGGGCATCGTCTGGGGCGTCGATACCGACCAGACGCGGCTCGACGAGCGTCTCGTCAACCGTTTCGACTACGACGGGGACCACGCCACGGTGCTGAACCGCTTCCTGGCGCAGGCGGCGATGGGGCTGCCGCTCACGGTCCACGGTTCGGGGCGTCAAACCCGCGCCTTCATCCACCTCGCCGATATGGTGCGCTGCATCGAATGGGCTCTGGAGACGCCGCCACCCCGTGGCGAGCGGATGCGCATTCTCAACCAGTTGACGGAAACCCACCGCGTCATCGACCTTGCCCACCGGATCGCCGACGCCACCGGGGCGGCGGTCGTGGCGCGCGACAATCCGCACGGGGGGGAGGCGGCGGACAACGATCTCGCGGTCGCCAACGACACCCTGGGGCATCTCGGCGGCCAGCCGCTCCGCCTGTCGGAAAGGCTGATGGAGGAGGTGATCGACACCGTGTGCCGCTGGAGCGATCGTTGCGATCACGCCCGTCTGGCCGACAGCGGGAGCCGTTCCCTGCCGTTCCCACCTTGAAACGGCCGCCTCCGCCTCCAGGATTTTCCTTCGTACGACAGGCAAGGAACGGGAGCGGACATGCTCGGACGGGCGGAGCGGCTGGTCTATAGGGTCAGCCAGACAGCGCGGGTTTCCTGGTATCTCGGCCAGTACTGGCTGGCAGCGCGGTTGAACGGCCCCAGCGTGCGGCTGGAAGAGCGGTCCCCGGGGCTGGAGATGCCGGGTCTCAGGGACATCCTGGCCGACCTTGAGGGATTGTTGGCGCGCGACCTCGCCAACATCGAGGCCGGCTATTATCGGCTGCCCCACGACCTGGTGGCCCGTCCCGGTCGGGCGCTGGGACAGGCGGCGGCCTTCTTCCAGGACCTGCCGGCGGTCCGGCGCCGTCGGCGCGGGCGGATCAACGCCGAGGTCTTGCGCGCGCCGCCGCCGGGCAGCGAGCGGCTGCCGCGCTATTTCCGCCAGAACTTCCATTACCAGACCGACGGCTATCTCAGCGATCGGTCGGCCCGGCTCTACGACCATCAGGTGGAGGTGCTGTTCACCGGCGGAGCCGACGCCATGCGCCGTCAGGCCCTGGTGCCGATGGCCCAATACCTGCGCGCCCGCGGGGTGGCGGGAGCCCGGGTGGTGGACGTGGCCGCCGGTACCGGGCGCTTCCTCACCTTCGTCAAGGACAACTGGCCCCGCCTCGACGTAACGGCGGTGGACCTGAGCCTGCCTTATCTCGCGGAGGCGCGGCGGCGGCTTCGGCCCTGGGCGCGAACCACCCGCGTCGTCCAGGCGCCGGCCGAGGCGCTGCCGCTGGCTGGGGAAAGCGTCGATCTCGTCACCTGCATCTACCTGTTCCACGAACTGCCCCGCGCCGTGCGGGCGCTGGCGGCGGCCGAGATGGCGCGGGTGCTGAAGCCCGGCGGCCGGCTGATCCTGGTGGACAGCATCCAGCTCGGCGACAAGCCGATGATGGACGGCCTGATCGACCTGTTTCCCCGGGCGTTCCACGAGCCCTATTACGCCGGCTACGCGCGGGCCGACCTGCCGGCCCTGTTCGCCGAGGTCGGCCTTGCGTTGCGGTCGGTGGAACTGGCCTTCATGTCCAAGGTGCTGGTTCTGGAGAAGCCGGGTCCTTGACCCCTCCGCCCCGCATGCGCGAGGATGCAGCGAGAAAGTGGTTGTAACATTCACCGCTCATACTGCGCCGCCACCGTGAGAAGAGGGTCGGAAGACCACCATGACCGCTCAACCCGCGAACACCGAGACGGAACTGAAACTGGCCGTCCGGCCGGATGATCTGCGCCGGCTCAAGGACGCGCCGCCGCTTGCCGGCGCCGCCCGCGCCACGGCACGCACCCTGGACAGCGTCTATTACGACACCCCCGACCAGGAGTTGGGGCGCCGCCGCGTGACGCTGCGGGTGCGGCGCCAGGGGCAGGCTTTCGTGCAGACGCTGAAGTCGGCCGCCGATCCGGCGGAGGGGTTGGCGCGCGGCGAGTGGGAGTGGCCCTTGGCCGGGCCGGAGCCCAACCTCGCCCGGATCGACGATGTGGAGGCACGGGAGCTGCTGGGGCGGATCGACCCGGCGGCGCTGAAGCCGTTGTTCACCTGCACCGTCAAGCGGGCCATCAAGGTGATCGACCATGACGCTGCCGGTGAAACGGCGCGGGTGGAGGTTGCCTTCGATACCGGCGAAATCCGCACGCCCGAGGGGGCGGCGATGCCGGTATCCGAGGTGGAGCTGGAACTGAAGGCGGGCGAGCCCGTTGCCCTCTACGATCTGGCGTTGCGGTTGCACGCGGTGGCGCCGGTGCGGCTGGAAATCCGCACCAAGGCGGCGCGCGGCTACGCCCTGTCGGCCGGGACGGTGGTGCCGGGGGCGGTGAAGGCGGGGCGGCTCACCCTCAAGCCCGACATTACGGTCGAAGGGGCGATGGCGCGGATCATGCGCGCCTGCGCGGCCCAGATCGCCGCCAACGAGGGCTGTGCCGTGGACGGTCGCGACCCCGAGGGCATCCACCAGATGCGCGTGGCGTTGCGCCGCCTGCGCTCGGCCCTGTCGGTGTTCGCCGACCAGATTCCGGCGGACCAACTGGACCTGCTGGTCGGCGAGGTGAAGTGGCTGGCCGGCTCTTTGGGTGCCGCGCGCGATTGGGACGTCTTTCGCGAGGAACTGCTGGCGCCGGTCCATGGCGCGTTCGCCGACCAGCCCGGCCTTGCCGCCGATCTGGTGCTTTTGAACAAGGCCGCCGAGGAAGCCGGGGTGCGCGGCTACGCCCAGGCCCGCGAAGCCATCCTGTCGCCTCGCTATACCGCGCTGCTGTTGCGGCTGGGGGCGTGGGTGGAAGGTCGGGCGTGGCGCGACCAGCCGACCAGCGAGGACTCGGCGATGCTGTTCCAGCCGGTGACCGAACTGGCCGACCGCCTGCTGGCCAAGCGGCACCGCAAGGCGCGCAAGACCGGGACCGGTTTTGACGAGCTGTCCTCGCACGAGCGTCATCAGGTGCGGATTGCGCTGAAGAAGCTGCGCTATGCCGTGGAGTTCTTCCAGTCTCTCTATGATGAGAAGCCGGTCCGGCGTTATGGGCAGGAGATGGCGGAACTTCAGGACGCACTGGGCCATCTCAACGACGTGGCCACCGCCACGCGGCTGCTGGCCCGCCTGCACGAGGACGGCCACGGCTCCCGCGACCCGGAGGTTCAGGGGGCGGAGCGGCGGGCGGCGGGCATCGTCATCGGCTGGCACGCCCGTGGTCTGGTGGACATGGAGCAGCGGCTGTGCCGCGACTGGGAGCGCTTCGCCGACTCCAAGCCCTTCTGGTCAAAGCCCAATCGAATGGCGTAAGCTGTTCTCCCATGAAGTCCATTCTCGTCGCCAACATCAAGGGTGGTTGCGGCAAGACCACCATCGCCACCCATTTGGCCGCTGCCTACGCCGGCCAGGGGCATGTGACGGCGCTGGCCGACGTGGACCGCCAACGCTCTTCCATCGGTTGGGTGGACCGGCGGCCGATCACGGCCGCGGCGCTGGTGGGGCTGGACTGGTCCAAGGACTTCGCCGTCCCGCCGCGCGGGCTCGACCGGCTGGTGATCGACGCGCCGGCGGCGCTGAAGACCAAGCAGATCGAGGAACTGGTGCGCATGGCCGACGTGATCGTCCTGCCCGTGCTGCCCAGCACCTTCGATGAGGAGGCCACCCAGCGCTTTCTCAGGAAACTCGACGAGCTGAAACCCATCGCCAGGAACAAGAAGCAGGTGGCGGTGGTGGGTAATCGCCTGAAACCGCGCACACGCTCGGCCGACCGGCTGGACCATTTTCTGGGGCAAGTCGGGCACGCCGTGGTCACCCGTCTGCGTGACAGCCAGATTTACCCCGAGGTCGCCGCCAGCGGCCTGACCCTGTTCGATATCAAGGGCTCCCGCGTGACCTCCTGTCGCGCCGACTGGAAGCCGCTGCTGGACTACCTGGAAAAGGCCGTCTGATACCAAAGGCGATTAATGGAAGCCATC
>DASPMK010000303.1:0-2861 GCA_035627075.1 Azospirillaceae bacterium | reverse complement strand
TGCTCCAGACGTTGTTGGAGCGGGACGCCATGATCTATGACCTGCAACGGCGGGTGGAGGTGTTGGAGCGGCGAGTGGGCGTCGCTCCGGCCGCGATGACGACCGAGGCACCGCCCGCCGCCGCCGCCGACACGCCAGATCCCTGAGCGGCGGCGCTTGCCGGATGGTCTGGGCGGCGCCATCATACCCGCCATGGACGACTCGCAATGGCTTCGCCTGATTTACCTGTTGCTCGTGCTGGCCCTGGTGGCGCCTCTGCTGCGCGCCCGGCGGCATGGATCGTGGTTGACCCATGCCGCCGTGTGGGTGGCGATCCTGGTTGGGCTCGTCTGGGCTTACGAAACCTTCCTGCGTTGACGACCTGGTGTGCGCACATCACCGCAAGCCGGGCTCCGGCAATCGGGCGGTCTCCTCGGTAATGGTGGCAACGCAGTCGGGATGGCGTTGCAGCAGCGAGGCGGGTACCGCCGGGGTGATCGGCCCGTGCAGCATCTTGCGCACAATGGCCGCCTGCCATTCGCGGTGCAGGTAGAGCCGCACCTGCCGGCTGTTGAGGATTTCCCGCATGCCGACGGTGCTGGCCCAGCGGGGCATGCGGTCGACGTTGCCGCGCGTGGCGGCCACCGAATTGATGAGGATGGTTTCCCGCGACAGGCGGACGACACGGGTCGGCAGATCGGCGAAGCCCTCGGCATCGAGCGGGTCGGGAAACTCGGGCGGATCGTTGAAGGCGATATGGCCCATGATGCCCACACCGCCGAAGCACACATCAACGCCGCCGCACCGTTCGATCATTCGGTCGACGGCGCCAAGGTCATCGGGGTCTGGGAATAGCCGGCACTCCTCCAGGGGCGCCAGCCCGGGTGCCAATCGGCCGTAGAAGTGGTCGCGCATGTGACGGCGAAAGCTCAGAGGGTCGTCGATGGAGATGAAGGAGCGGCCGTCGGGCGTCAGGTACTCGTCCATGTTAATGAGGACAAGGTCGCGCAAGGATACCCCTTCGGCGTTGCAGCGATCCGCCCACAGATCGTACTGCCCGACCGGCCCGACCGGCACGATGAACACCACCGGGGTGCGCCCCTGGGCGCGCAGGCTGAGGTAGCGTTCATGCAGGTCGTCGGCGAAGCGGCGGGCCATTTCCTCGCGGTCGGGCACCCGCACCACCCGTATCGGCGATCCTTCCCCCAGACGTTCCGGCGCAATGGCAAGGGCTGCGGCGAGGTTCCGGGGCAGCGACGGCATGGCGTTCCTCCTGACGTGGGGCCTGGGGTAGGGTGGACAAAGTCTGCAACGCCGATCGAAGGAGGACAACAGCCAGTCTGGAGGCCGCCGTTCCTGGCGGGCGACACTCGACCTCGTAAAGCACCGCGGCCCGATCCTGGGAAGGACCGGGCCGCTCATTCATGCTTTTCAGGCGACAGACCGCGTTGTCAGGCCTTGCCTGCCCCAGGCATCATCATAGCGCGTACGACGTCACCCATGCTGACGACGCCGACCGGCGTGGCATCCTGGTTCGTACCTTCCGTAACCACCAGACGGTGAATGCGCAGCCGGGTCATCAGGCTGATGGCGTCGGCCAGCGGCATGTCTGCGGTACAGGTGACGCAGCCGTCGGACATGACGGCCCGCACGGGCTGGGCCAGCGCCTCGGTCGACGTTCGCCCCTGGCGGGCCAGCACGATATCGGTGTGCGAAACCATGCCCACGGCCTTGCCGCCGTCGATCACCACCAGGGCGCCGACATCGGCCTCCAGCATGCGGGCCGCCGCCGTCGACAGGGTATCCTCGGCCGCGCAGGCGATCAGGCCGGCATGCATGAGGTCGCGCACCGTGGCGGTGTCGGCGATCACGGAAGCCTCCGGGGTTTCGCCGGTCGCCTCCGGCAGCGGAATCGACAGCGGCAGGGGATGCGGCGTGTTATGCACGTCGTTGGCCGGCAGATCGATATGAGTCGCGGCGCCGGGGATGGTGGTGGTGATGCCGAGGCCGAAGTCCTTGGCGCCGATCAGCACCGCCATGTTGCCGTGGGGATGCCGGTTCTCGTACATCAACTGGTGGGCGACCGGAAGCTCGGCGAAGGTGAAGGAGCGCGACAGGCAGGGGTCGATCTTGCCTTCCAGCACCATACGGTTGAACGCGTCGCACTGGGAGTCGTTGGCGAAGTGCGAACCTTGCACCCGCTTCTGGCGCATCCACAGGTAGCGCAGATCGACGGTGGCATTGTAGCCCGAGGTGCCGGCGCAGATCGCCACGATGCCGCCGGTGTCGCAGACGAACAGCGAGGTCGGGATGGTGGTTTCGCCCGGATGCTCGAACACGATGCGCGGGCTGCGCTTCTCGCCCAGGATGTCCCAGATCTTCTTGCCGAAGGCGCGCACGCCCTTCAGCCACTTGGCGTAACCGACATCATCCTTCCAGTGCGGCAGCATGCCCCAGTGGTCGAAGTCGTTGCGGTTGATGCAGCCCTTGGCGCCCAGGCTCTCGCAATAGGGAATCTTGTCGGCGCTGGAAATGACGGCGATCGGAATGGCGCCGACGGCACGGGCGATCTGGATCGCCATCGAGCCCAGGCCGCCGGCCCCGCCCCATACCAGGACCACGTCGTCCTCGCGCATCCGGTGCTCGGCCCAGCCCATCAGCATGCGGTAGGCGGTGGCCCCCACCAGCATGTAGGACGCCGCCTGTTCCCATGACATGTGCCGGGGCTTCGGCAGGCATTGGTGAGCCTGGACACGGGAGAACTGAGCAAAGCTGCCGTAGTTTGTTTCGTAGCCCCAAATCTTGAAGCTCGGCGAGTACATCTGGTCGCCGCCGGCGTTGATCGTCGGGCAGTTGCCGTCGTAGGTGGCGCAGTGGACCAC
>DASPMK010000302.1:0-3739 GCA_035627075.1 Azospirillaceae bacterium | reverse complement strand
GCGAAGGCGCCGCCGGCCGCGGCGATGACGAACAGGTCGGCCAGCAGCGGTAGGGCCCAGGGCTGGGCCAACAGGGCCAGGGGCGACAGCGGCTCGGTCGACGGCGCGGCCGGTGTCAGGAAGGGCAGGGCGCCGCCCGCGGCGGCGGCGACCAGCCCGGCCAGCGCCGCCCGGCGCGCATCGGCAGTGGAGGGCGCATGGTGGCCGAGGCCAGCCAGCACCGAGCCGATGGCGACGCCGACGGCGAACACCGCCAGCAGCAGCGTGGCGCCGCCGCTGTCGGTCCCCAACGTCTCGCGGGCGATGGAGGGGAACTGCGCCATGACCACCGCGCCGACGCCCCAGAACACCGAGATGCCATAGATCGCCCGCATGGAGGCCTTGTCTCCGGCGACCGATCGCAGCACGCGCAGCGTGACTGTCGCCGGGTTCCAGCCGACGCGCACCGTGCGGTCGGCGTTGCCGGCGCATGGGATGAAGAGTGACGCGATGAGGCCGAACACCGCCGAGGCGCCGAGCAGCGCCGGCACCGCCCGCGGGTCGGCCAGCGCCAGCGAGCCTCCAGCGATGGTGCCCAGCAGGATGGCGACGAAGGTGCCGGCCTCGACCAGCCCGTTGCCGGCGGACAGCTCGTCGGCGCGCAGCAGGTCGGGCAGCAGGCCGTACTTGACCGGCCCGAACACCGTGGAGTGTGCGCCCATGCCGACCAGCGCCATGATCAACACCGGCAGGTCGGCGGCGAGGATGCCCCAGGAGGCCACCGCCATCAGCCCGATCTCCGCCACCTTGACGGCGCGGGCAACCAGCGTGCGGTCGAAGCGGTCGGCCAACTGGCCGGCGGTGGCGGAGAACAGCAGGAACGGCACCGTGAAGGCGCCGGCCGCAAGGGTGGAGATCATCGCTCCATTGCCCGCACCTTCTTCTCCACCAAGGCCGTACACCGCCAGCACGGCGATGGCGCCGCGCAGGACGTTGTCGCCGAAGGCACCCAGAAACTGCGTCACGAACAGCGGCAGGAAGCGCCGCGAAGCGAGGAGGGACAGCGCGTTCATTTCACGGCTCCCGTGGTGGCGATACCGTTCAGAACGGCGTCGGCGATGGTGTCGGTGAGTGTGGTGAGCGGTGCCGTTTGGCGACCGTAGACGTGCGACTGCACGGTCAGCATGATGGCGCCGATGACGACATGGGCCAGTGCCTCGCAATCGGCGTGGACGATGCTGCCTTCGGCGATGCCGTCGGTGACGACGGCGCAGATCACGTCTACCGGCGTCTCCTGTCCGGCGGGCACGAGCGGCAGCCCGTCATGCTGCGACAGCAACAGGAAGCGCGCGCTCTCGGGCGCGGCCTCCACCAGCCGGAAGGCGTGGGCGATGATCCGTCGCAGACGCTCCGGCGCGGGACCGCTGCCGGCCGCATCGCGCAGGGCCTGCGACAGGGTGGTGTACTCGGTGGCGAACAGCTCGGCCGCGAGGACCTCCTTGCTCGGCCAGTGGCGGTAGAGCGCCCCTTCCGAGACCCCGGCGGCGCGGGCGATGTCCCTGATCGTCGTGGCCTTCACGCCCTTGTAGGCGAACAGCGCGACGGCGGCATCCCGGACCTTGTGACGAACATCGGCGGACACGGTTTACCTGTACGTAAGTGAATGTTCACTCACATTTTGATCCAGCACGAGACGAAGCGCAAGAGGGAAATCGGTTTAGGCGTGGCGTCTGGTTCATCACATCCGGTTGGGGCTGGCTGTAGTAGTAGGGCATGCCAGGAAACCATATGCCCACATTGAGGGCTGAAGGCCCCCTGTCTCCCTCCGCTGGCCACGAGTGCGCGTGTCCTCGATGTCGGCTTGCGTGAGCCAATAAAGGCTTCGGCCCCGGATTGCATCGGACCCTATCAAAAATTCATTGTATTGCTCTGTGGTCACTTCAAAAATACGATTGTATTCAGGATGGTTTTTAGTTGACGCGCGAAAGTTGGTGTAGCTTTTATATTTGATATTCCGCGACTAAGATTTCCAAAATTGATGTGGGAACAAGGAGCCGTTGCCGTATGGACGAGCTGATTGCGATTACCGGGATTGGCTGCCGGTTCCCCGGAGGCGTGACCAATCCGGCAGCCTTCTGGAATTTGTTGCTCCAAAAACGGGAAACAGTGGCTCCAGTGCCGCCGCTACGATGGGATATCCGCCGGTTTTACGATCCCCTGCGGACCAAGCCGTGCAAAAGTTACGTCCGCAGCGGGCACTTCCTGGACGGGGATGTGTTCGGATTCGACCCGGAGGCATTCGGGCTGTCACCGCGCGAGGCAGCGGCCATGGACCCGCAGCAACGGTTGCTGCTGGAACTGGCATGGGAAGCCTTCGAGGATGCCGGACAAGTGCCCGACGCCTTGCGCGGACTTCCGGTCGGGGTCTACGTCGGTGCCTTCAACCTCGATTACCTCATCTTGCAGAACCGTCCGGCCAATCTGGAAGTGCTCACCCAGCACAGCGCCCAGGGTGGAACCATGGGGATGCTGGCCAACCGCATCTCTCATGTCTTCGACTTCCGCGGCCCGAGCCTTAGCATCGACACGGCCTGTTCCTCGTCGCTGGTGGCGCTGCATTATGCCTGTCAGGATTTGCGGTCGGGGGTATGCCGGCAGGCGGTGGTATGCGGCGTCAACCTGATGCTGCTGCCGGAAACGGTGGTCGCCATGGCGAAGGGGCAGTTTCTGGCGAGCGACGGGCGGTCGAAAGCCTTTGACCGCCGCGCCGATGGCTATGGGCGGGGCGAAGGCGGGGCCGTTTTGCTGTTGAAGCCTCTTTCCGCCGCTCTGGCTGACGGCGACGACATCTATGCGGTGATCCGGGCATCCGGGCTGAATCAGGATGGTCACACCGACGGTATCTCCCAGCCCAGTTACGACGCTCAGCTCGCTCTGCTGCGGGCGGTATACGGCACGGCCGGAATAGCTCCCGCCGACGTCGGCTATGTCGAGGCCCACGGCACCGGGACGCAAGCCGGCGACATCACGGAAATGCG
Organism: Azospirillaceae bacterium; assembly: GCA_035627075.1. Lineage (GTDB taxonomy): Bacteria > Pseudomonadota > Alphaproteobacteria > Azospirillales > Azospirillaceae > DASPMK01. Next base: position 722 of record DASPMK010000302.1, on the reverse strand, counting down.
GGCGTTGGCCGCCTGGTTCGGCCGGAACGCGGCAGTCGATGGTCCCTTGCCCGTCGGCTCGGTCAAGACGAACATCGGGCATCTGGAAGCGGCGGCCGGGGTGGCGGCGGTGGTCAAGGTGGCGTTGGCGCTGAAGGCCGGGCTCATCCCGCCCGGCCGGTTTCCTTGTGATCCCAACCCGGCCATCGGCTTGGATGGCAGCGGTCTCGTCCATGCCACCGAAACCATGCCGTGGCCGAACGGTCCCGGTGCCGCTCGCCTCGCCGGGATCAACGGTTTCGGTTACGGCGGCACCAACGCCCATGTGGTTCTCCAGCGGGCGGAACCGCTGGCTGCGCCGGAGACTTACCGGACGGCTCCCCCCCGGCGCAGCCAGGTACTGGTTCTGTCGGCCGAGACCCGGCAAAGCCTGTCGGACTCGCAGGCGTCTTGCGCGGCACGACTGGCAGGCGACGACGTGCCTTTGGCCGACCTGTGCCACACCGCCGCGCTCAGGCGGCGGCATCGCCCCTTCCGGCTGGCGGTGGTCGGAAGCTCGGCCGCCGAGATCGCGGACAAGTTGAAGCGGCATGCCGACGGTGGCCGGACGGCGGACGTTGTTGTCGGCAACCCCGGCGGCAACCCCGGTGCTCACCGCCGGTTGGCCTTCGTCTATACCGGCATGGGACCGCAGTGGTGGGGTATGGCCCACGACCTGTACCGCGACCAGCCGGTTTTCCGCG
>DASPMK010000301.1:0-5863 GCA_035627075.1 Azospirillaceae bacterium | reverse complement strand
ATGGTGCGGCGGATGCGCGACCGGCCCTGCAGCGTCTCCATGGCGACCTTGATGCGGTCCTTGGTCGAGAGACGACGCAGACCAGAGTTCTTCGCCTTGGTCACGGGGACCTTGAGGGTCATGCGCTCCTTTTCGAAGGTGATCGCGTACAAGATCACCTCCATGCCGGCGATCGAGTGGGTTTCGATGCCCACCACCCGACCGACGCCGTGCGCGGGATAAACAACGAAATCCCCGGCCGCGAACTCAAGCTTCTGCGACATTCTGGTTGGCTCTCACTATCTCGCGTTTGGATCTTCGGGCGCCCCCAGTCCTAGACGCATGGTTTTTCAAGGCACCCAACTCGCCACCGATGGTCCCGTCCGGGCGCCCATGTTGGACGCCAGAAAGCGCCCTCTCGTCAGCCGCGTCCGTTTCCCACCACGGTCGACCAGAGAGAAAAAAAAGGACATCGAAGCTACCGCAGCACTCGCGATAACCTTATGGAAGCTCGCGAATTCGGTGTGCTTCGAGCCCTTATTAACATGAGCATCGACCCATGGCGCTGTCGGGTCGGCTCCATGCGGGCATTATATAGGATATGACGCCCCTGTTACAAAGGTTCCGGCTCCGATTTCGTGCAAATTCCTGGGTCGGACGGAGGATGGCGGGGCTGCGTCCGCTGCATGGCGGCGTGGCATGCCGCAACCACAAAAGAGTCCTCAAGGGCTTGGCGCGGCCGCCGCCGGCCGCCGCGCCCGCGTGTCGAATCCTGTTCCCCCTTTGAAAAGGGGGCGCTGTTCACTCGCCGCTGCCGGGCTTCGGATCGAAGAACTGGGCGAATTTATCGGGAATACCCTTGTATTGGTCCGCCTCAGCCGGCGCGTCCTTCTTACGCGACAGATTGGGCCAGTCGGTCGAATATTTCCGCGCCAGTTCCAGCCACTTCTCCGAGCCTTCGACGGTATCGGGCGTGATCGCCTCGGCCGGGCACTCCGGCTCGCATACGCCGCAATCGATGCACTCGTCGGGGTTGATCACGAGCATGTTCGCCCCCTCGTAGAAGCAATCGACGGGGCACACCTCGACGCAGTCGGTGTACTTGCACTTGATGCATTGTTCGGTCACGACGTAGGGCATGCTCGTTCTCCGATGTTCTGCCTTTGCTCCGCACCCGTTCGCTTGACGGGCGGGCGACTCGGGTTCTTGACCTGTGCCGATAGGCTAATCCGGCCGACGACGGACGCGACTCGGGGGCCGCACCCTTTATATGGGTACCGCCCCCCAGGCACCGAGGCCTTACCGCGGACTGCCTACCATGCCGGGCCAAACTCCTGCAACCCTATGAAAAACAGGGTTTTGCCCCGGCGTTCCATGATTTTGGTCAATGCTCCGCCTGCTTGCGCCGCCGCCGCGCACTGGCCGCGAGGTTGAGCGCCTCCACCACCACTGAAAACGCGATGGCGAAGTACAGGTAGCCCTTGGGAATATGGAAGTGGAGGCCGTCGGCCACCAGGGCCACGCCCACCAGCAGCAGGAAGCTCAAGGCCAGCATCTTGACCGTCTGGTGACGGTTGACGAACGCCGACACCGGACCCGAGGCGAACAGCATCACCATCATGGCGATGATGACCGCGGCGACCATGATGGACAACTCCTGGGCCATGCCGACGGCGGTGATGACGCTGTCGAGCGAGAACACGATGTCCAGGATCATAATTTGCACCACCACCGCGTTGAAAGTGGCGGCGGGCTTGCCGCCGGCGGGGCCTTCATCGGCCTTGCCCTCGATGGTGTGGTGGATTTCGGTGGTGCCCTTGGCCATCAAGAACAGGCCGCCGACGATCAGGATGATGTCGCGCCACGACAACGCGAACCCCTGGATTTCGAAGAACGGCTGGGTCAACCCCACCACCCAGGCGATGGAGGCCAGCAGTATGAGGCGCGTGATGAGCGCCAGCGCCAACCCGACCTTGCGCGCCGCCGCCTGCCGCTCCAGCGGCAGCTTCGAGGCCATGATCGAAATGAAAATGATATTATCGATGCCGAGCACGATCTCCAGCGCGGTCAGCGTCAGGAGACTGGCCCAGGCATTGGGATCGGCAAGCAGGTCTAACATGGGTGTGCGGCTCCGGCGGCAGTCATGGTGAAACAAACACCGGCCAATCACATACCCCAAGACCGCGGCCAGAGAAACTACGTGGTATCCACAGGCCGTACGGCGGGAGGCCCCCTCCCCCGCTTGGCCGCTCCCTCACCGCGGCAGCGCCGTCTCCGGCCGGGGCGGGTCGAGGTCCTCGTACAACGCCTGGGCCTCGGGCGCCGGGCCGCGCCGGAGGCCCAGTTCCAGCACCTTGACGACGCGGATGTGGCGACCCTGCGGGAAGGTCACGACGTCGCCCGGCCGAATCAGGTGGTTGGCCTTGGTCACCGGCTGGCCCGAGACACGAAACCCGCCGGATACGCACTGCTTGGCGGCCACGCTGCGGGTTTTGAAGAAGCGGGCGAACCACAACCATTTGTCGAGGCGAATGCGACCAGCCGGAACACCGGCGTCGAGGTCATCGTCTTCCCGGACCAGAACCTTCATCGGGCGAATTCGATCTCCCTGAGTTTGGCGAACGGCGAATCGGGGGCACCCCGGCCCTTCCGGTGGCGCTCGGTCTTGGCCGGCTTGGACCGACGATAGCTTACCGCCCCATCCTCGGCCACCTTGCGCCGGTAGCCCAGGCCGGAAATCACCGCGTCCAGCTCTTCCAGCGAACAGCCCACGAGCTGGGCCAGGGCCTCCTCGGGCTTGGCGTGCAGGTCGCACTCCAGCCGGTCGAGCATGTCCACCCGCACGGCGCGCGGCCCCGCCGCGGGATAGCCGATGGCCTCCCAGAAGGCGGGGGGCGCGGCGTCGGTGCGGGGCAGCGAGACGCGGCCGGGCGGCGGCACCGGGGCCGGCAGGACCAGGGCATGCTTGACCGCCCACAGCATGGCCCGCGTCTCCACCGCCCTGGGCTTCAGAAGATTGGCCAGAAAGACATGGCTCGGCCCCAACCGCACCCCCAGCTTCCACAGAGCGGCGCGGTCGGCCTTGCCCAAGCCTTCGATCAGGTTGGCGACATCCTTGCGCGGCAACCCGCCCAACGCCTCCACCAACTGGAAGGCGAGGCCGCGCGCCGTGCCGCTGAGGTCGGCGTCGCGAAGGGCGAACAGCGGTCTCAGCCGTTGCGCGATGCGCTCCGTCAGCCACAGGTCGAGCCGTTGGCGCACCCGCTCGCGCTGGGCCGGCTCCAGGAAGGCGTCGTGCAGCGGCATGATGGCCGGGGTCAGCGTCGACGGACCGGCGGCCAGCCGCGCCACCGGCGCCCGCTCCTCCTCCGACACGGTCCACCACAGAGTGCCGTCCGGCTGGAGGTCGATGGCTTCGTCGCCCGCCTCCTCCAGCCGGCGGACCCGCCGGCCCATCTCGTGGCGCAGCGCCTTGCGGGCGGCGGTCAGCAGGGCGCGGCTGTCCTCGCCGTGGGCGGCTTCGTCGGGGATGAAGCGGAAGCCCTCCAGCGAGCCTACCGGATGGCCTTCCACCAGCACCGCGCCGCGCTTGGACACCGCCGCCAGCAGGTCGCCGCCGCCCTTCAGGCTGCGCACCAGCAGCGCCGAGCGCCGGTCGATGAAGCGCTGGGTGAGCCGCTCGTGCAGCGCGTCGGACAATCTGTCCTCAATGGCGCGGGACCGCTCCTGCCAGTGGCCTGGGTCCTTCAGCCAATCGGGCCGGTGCGAGATATAGGTCCAGGTGCGGATATGGGCGATGCGCGCCACCAGGGCGTCGATGTCGCCCTCCACCCGGTCCAGACGGGCGACGTGGTTGGCCACCCAATCCTCCGGCAGACGGCGGTCGCCGGCCATCAGATGGCGGTAGATCTGGCCCAGCAACCGGGTGTGGGCGTCCGACAGCACCTTGCGAAAGTCGGGGATCTGGCAAACCTCCCACAGCAAGGATACCGCCCCCCGGCCGGACGCCAGCCTCGCCACCTCGGGATCGCGGGACAGCGCCTCCAGCGACAGCTGGTCGTCGGCCTCGCGGACACGCATCAGTTCGGGCCGCTGGGGCCGGCGGTCCAGCGAGCGCAGCAATGCCTGGGGCGAGTGCAAATCCAGGTCGGGGTTGCGCCACATCAGCATCTTGAGGTTCTCGAAGCGGTGGTTTTCCACCGCATCGATCATCTCGGCCTCCAGGGCGCCTTCACGCTCGACCACCTCGCCGGTGGTGCCGAAGGTGCCGTCGGTCATGTGGCGGCCGGCACGGCCGGCGATCTGCGCGACCTCGTTGGAGCGCAGGCGGCGCGGCGCCTGGCCGTCGAACTTGGTCAGCCGGGCGAAGGCCACATGGTCCACGTCCATGTTGAGGCCCATGCCGATGGCATCCGTCGCCACCAGATAATCGACCTCGCCTTCCTGATACAGCGCCACCTGGGCGTTGCGGGTGCGCGGGCTCAAGGCGCCCAGCACCACCGCCGTGCCGCCGCGCTGGCGGCGCAGCAGTTCGGCCATGGCGTAGACCTCGGGCGCCGAGAACGCCACCACCGCCGAGCGCGGCGGCAGCCGCGTCAGCTTCTTGTGGCCGGCATAGGTCAGTTGGGAAAAGCGCGGGCGCGAAATGAACTCGACGCGCGGCACCAGCTTCTGAATCAGCGGCTTGATGGTTTCCGCGCCCAGGAACATGGTTTCGTCCATGCCGCGGGCGCGCAGCAGCCGGTCGGTGAAGATGTGCCCGCGCTCGGGATCGGCGCACAACTGGATTTCATCCACCGCCAGGAACGACACCGGCCGGTCGAGCGGCATGGATTCGACGGTGCAGACGAAGTACCGCGCGCCGGCCGGCACGATCTTCTCCTCGCCGGTGACCAGCGCCACCTTGCCCGCCCCTTTCAGCCGAACGATGCGGTCATAGTTCTCGCGCGCCAGAAGACGCAACGGAAAGCCGATCATGCCGGAGCTGTGGCCCAGCATCCTTTCGATCGCCAGATGGGTCTTGCCGGTGTTGGTGGGACCGAGAACCGCGATCACCCGCCCGGCCGATGGCATGGTGGAAACGTTTGCGTTCGGACTCATGACAAGAGCATTGGGTTTCGAAGAGACCATTGCAAGCGCGAACCGCGCCCGAGCGGGACCCGAATTGGGAAGAGCGAAAGGCAGGGCCGGCTTCGGGCGAAAGGAACATGGACCGGCTGGCGGCGACGGCGTATTCCTTACCCCTATTGGACCGAAAGGGAGAGGGGTATGAGCCGTTCGTCGCTACGCCGGGCCGTGTTGGTGGCCATGATTCTGGGCTCCACCGCGCTGAGCGCCCCGCCGCTCGCCGCCACCGAGGTGACGGTGGCAACGCCCGATGGCGCGGCGCTGCTCGCCGACTCGCTGATGGACGGCATCAAGCGCTGGCTGCCGCCGACGCCGGAAGGCGGCGGGCCGGAGTGGGGCGGCGACGGCAAGGCCAAGGCCGAGGTGGACGGCGACGCCTACCGGGTCACCCTGCCGGCCCTCACCCTGCGCACCGAGGACGAGTCGCGCCTGCTGGTCGGCGAGATCGTGATGAGCCTGAAGCCGCTGGCCGGCGGCGACTGGCAGTTGCTGGAAACCCGCCTGCCCGGTGAAATCCCGGTGGTCGATGCCGGCCGCAAGCGGCAGGCCACGCTCACCCTGGCCCAGCCGGCGCTGACCGGGCGCTGGTCCGCGCGGTTCGAGACCTTCCTGGACATGGACGCCCGCCTCAACGGCGCCCGGCTCACCGGCATCCAGGACAAGGCCGGGCTGTCGCTGGGACCGGTGACGGTCAAGACGGGCTATACACCGCAAGACGACGAGCGTTGGAACGGCACCTCGACCGTCAGCCTGCGCG
>DASPMK010000300.1:0-3231 GCA_035627075.1 Azospirillaceae bacterium | reverse complement strand
CAGCGACAGCGCCATCACCTTCCGCACGGTGGCGGGGCGGACCTACCATATCGCGGTGGACGGCTATCGCGGCGAGATGGGCGATATCGTCCTGCAATGGGGGGCGGCGGGGCCGTAATCTACAGCGGCGGCGGGGCACCGAACTGGTGGTGGAGGCGGGCCACCGTCTCGGGATCGAGGTGGAGCCGACGGGAAATCGTGGCGAGGTAGGAGCGTTCGATCGGCGTGTCGGCGTCGATCGCCAGCAGCGAGGCGGTGTAGACCTCCAGCGCCATGTCCGGCGAGGTGACGCGGGACAACAGATCTTCCACGTCCGCCGGCTCGTCCATCAGGCGCAGGACCAGCTGGCGCTCCTCCGGCCCGGCGCCCAGGGTGTTCAACTCGGTGAAGATGCGCCGCCGCTCCTCCGGGTCGATGGAGCCGTCCACCTTGGCGGCGGTGATCATGGCGCGGATCATCACCTCGGCGTCGGCCGCCCGGATTTCCTGCAAGGCCGTCAGCGTGGCGGGGGTGAGCAGCGACTCCGGGGCATCCGTCGCCGCCCCCGGAAGGGTCGGAGCCACGCCTTCCTCCTCGCCCATGTGGCGGCTTAACGCCTGTTGAAAGGCCGTGCCCATGCGGGTGGTGGGGGCGATGCCGTCCACTTTCGCCACCCGGCCCGGCTGGGGCTTGGCGGCGGTGGTGCGGATCAGCCCGTCGAGCACCGGATAGACCCACAGCATGGCGGCCTCCCTCCCCAACAGCGTGTCGCGTCGTGTGGCGCGGCGGCAACGCCCGCCCGGCGGTCGTCGCGCGCGGCAATAGGGCTTTGCCCAACCCCGGGCGCCGGACTAATCTACCCCATAATTCCGGTCGCCGCTCGCATGCAAGTCTATCTTCCGATTGCCGAAATGACCGTCAACGCCGTCCTCGTGCTGGCGATGGGCGGTCTGGTGGGGTTCCTGTCCGGCCTGTTCGGCGTGGGCGGCGGCTTCCTCATGACCCCGCTGCTGATCTTCATCGGCGTGCCGCCGGCGGTCGCCGTGGGCACCCAGGCCAACCAACTGGTGGCCGCCAGCGTCTCGGGCGTGCTCGCCCACTGGCGACGCCAGAACGTGGACGTGAAGATGGGCGTGGTGATGATGATCGGCGGCAACGTCGGTACCGCGCTGGGCGTGTGGCTGTTCGGCATTCTCCAGGATCTGGGCCAGATCGACGTGGTGATCAGCCTGTTCTACGTCGTCATCCTGGGCTCGGTCGGCGGGCTGATGCTGGTGGAAAGCGCGCGCGCGCTGTGGCGGGTGCGCCGGGCTGGGCCCAGCCGGCGCAAGCTGCACCAGCACATCTGGATACATGGACTGCCGTTCAAAATGCGCTTTCCCCGCTCCAAGCTGTACGTCAGCGCGCTGGCGCCCCTGGGCATCGGGGTGGTCGGCGGCGTGCTGGTGGCGATCATGGGCATCGGCGGCGGCTTTCTGCTGGTGCCGGCGATGATCTATCTCCTGGGTATGCCGACGGCGCTGGTGGCGGGAACGTCGCTGTTCCAGATTATCTTCACTACTGCCACGGCCACGCTGCTCCAGGCCGCCACCAATCATACGGTGGACGTGCTGCTGGCGCTGCTGCTGCTGGTGGGCGGAGTGATCGGGGCGCAGTTCGGCACGAGGGTCAGTTCGCGCCTGCGCGGCGAATGGGTGCGCCTGCTGCTGGCGCTGGTGGTGGTCGCCGTGGCCGGCAAGCTGGCGGTGGACATGATCCTGACGCCCGACGACCTCTATTCCATCACCACCCGGGAGCCGTCATGAGGCGCTGGGCCGTGGCGAGCATGGTGGCGGTGGGCGTCATGCTGGCGGGCTGGATGGCTCGTGCCGAAACACTGGTCGCCGACCTGTCGAGCCATCTCATCGCCATTACCACCGGCTTCACCGGAACCGAGGTAGTGCTGTTCGGCGCCGTCGAACAGCCCGGTGACATCGCCGTGGTAGTGACGGGGCCGCGCGCCGACGTGGTGGTCCGCCGCAAGGCGCGCACCGTCGGCATCTGGCTCAACCGCGATAGTCTCGCCTTTCAGCAGGTGCCGGGCTTCTACATGCTGGCGACCAACCGGCCGCTGGACCGGCTGTTGCCGGAGCCGGTGCTGGAGCGCCACGAGATCGGCCTCAACAACATGGCGCTGGTCCCGTCGCACAAGGCCACCTTGGAAAGGCCGGGCGCCGAGATCGCCGAGTACCGCGAGGCGCTGATCCGCAACAAGCAGAAACTGGAGCTTTACCCTACGGCACTGGGGCAGGTGGCTTTCCTTGGCCAGCATCTGTTTCGCACCAATGTTTATTTCCCGGCCAATGTGCCGACGGGAGTCTACACAGTGAGCGTCTATCTGATCCGGGATGGTGACGTGGTCAGCGCCCAGACCACGCCGCTGGTGGTCAGCAAGGTGGGATTCAGCGCCGAAATCTTTGAGTTCGCGCAGCGCCAGTCGCTGGTTTACGGTCTGGCCGCAGTGATGGGCGCGATCACTGCCGGCTGGCTCGCCGGCGCCGTTTTCCGAAGGGTGTGAGGATGAGCGAGAGTACAGGCGATACCAATCCTTCCGATGCCGCCAAGACCTCACGCGTCTTCCTGTTGGTGCTCGACGATACGGACGAGTTGACGGTGGCGCTGGGCTACGCCTGCCAGCGCGCGCGCAAGAGCGGCGGCCGGGTGGCGCTGCTCTATGTCATGGAGCCCGATGAGTTTCAGCAGTGGATGATGGTCCAGGACCTGATGCGCGAGGAGAAGCGGCAGGAGGCCGAGCAACGCCTTCAGCGCTATGCCCGCCGCGTCTTCGACAGGACGGGAACGTTTCCCATCCTTTTCCTGCGCGAGGGCCAGCGCCGCGAGGAACTGCTGAAGCTGATCGAGGAAGAGCCGTCGGTGTCGGTGCTGGTGCTGGGGGCCGGCACGGGGCCGGAGGGGCCGGGGCCGCTGGTTTCCCACCTCACCGGCAAGGGATTGGGCCGTTTGCGTGTTCCGCTCACCATCGTTCCCGGCAACCTGACGGAAGAGCAACTGGATGCGATTACCTGAAGCACCATGTAATACCAAATCCCGATGAGAGCGACTCATCGGGATTTGGTATAATACCGACGAGCGATTGAAATGACTTTTCAATCGCTCGTCGGTCGCCGCGACCGCGGCGGCGCGCCCGCGTGGGCGCGAAAGCCAAGCGCGCGGAGGCGCGCGCCCGGCGTTTGAGGGCAAAGGCGAGTCCCT
>DASPMK010000299.1:0-8735 GCA_035627075.1 Azospirillaceae bacterium | reverse complement strand
AACTACGCCGCCGCCAAGTCGGGCATCCATGGCTTCACCAAGGCGCTGGCCCAGGAGGGGGCGGCCAAGGGGATCACCGTGAACGCCATCGCGCCGGGCTACATCGACACCGACATGGTGCGCGCGGTGCCGCAGAACGTCCTGGAAAAGATCATCGCCAAGATCCCGGTCGGCCGCCTGGGCAAGGCCGAGGAGATCGCCCGCGGCGTGCTGTTCCTGGTGGCGGAGGACGCCGGTTTCATCACCGGCTCCACCCTGTCCCTCAACGGCGGCCAGCATATGTACTGACCGTCGTCGCGAGGCCGTCGGCCCCGACGCGGTGTGTGGCGAGACAGTACCGGAGGCTCCTGGAAGGGCGCCGAGGGGCCGATGGAACCCGCAAGCCCGGTTTTCCCGAAAGGGGGCCGGGCTTGCGGTGTTTTCATGTCGACGAGAGAATGAAGGTCTTTTCCATTCGCTCGTCGGTATTGCGTTACATATACTGGCCGCCGTTGGACGAGATCACCTGGCCGGTGATGAAACCGGCCTGCTCGCTCGCCAGGAAGGCAACCGCCGCCGCGATGTCCTCGGGCGTGCCCATGCGCCCCGCCGGGATCTTGCCCTGCTCGCGGTTGAGAATCTCCGCCGGCATGGCGCGGGTCATGTCGGTGAGGATGAAGCCGGGGGCGACGCAGTTGGCGGTTACGCCCTTGGCGGCCATTTCCTGGGCGATCGACTTGGTGAAGCCGATCATGCCGGCCTTGGCGGCGGCGTAATTGGCCTGCCCGAACTGGCCCTTCAGCCCGTTCATCGACGACATGTTGACGATACGGCCCCAGCCGCGCTCGCGCATGCCGGGAACGGTGCAACGGACGGTGTTGAAGACCGACGTCAGATTGACGTCGATCACCGCCTGCCATTGGGTCTGCGGGTCCATCTTGTGGATGACGCCGTCGCGGGTGATGCCGGCGTTGTTGACCAGGATGTCGATCGGGCCGTTGTCCCGCTCGATCTGGGCGAAGACCTGCTCGACCTCGGCGAAGCGCGACACGTCCAGCCGGTAGCCCTTGATTCTGGTTTCTGTCCCGAAGGCGTCGAGCTGTTCGGCCGAAATATCGACCACCACGACCTTGCATCCGTCCGCCTGGAGCCGCTGGGCGATTGCCGCGCCGATACCGCGCGAACCGCCGGTGACCACTGCCAACCTCGTCATGTCCTGAGTTCTCCTTGATTGCTGCACTGCCAAACAATGCCAGATATCGCAGCAAAGGAGAAAGTGTCACGGGAACAAGCGGGTGACTTGTTCCGGCATTATGGCGCAAACGCCACCAGTGTTTAGCTTTCTAATCGTTCAGATGGCTAACCAAGGGTATCGGAACGATGGAGGGGGCGCCGGCGTTCGGGCAAGAGGCTGCATAAAATTGAACGCAGCCAAAGCAGCCAAAGCAGCCAGAGCGGCTTGCGGATTTCGAGGGTTGTGATAGAATAAAATTCTATTGTTTCTATAGGCAAATGCAGTCCATAGACAAACCTTGACCCGGCATCACGACGCGGAGTTCCGGCCCATGCCCCTGTCCACCCCCGACCTCCCTGCCGATCGACGCTACTGGGCGCCGTCGCTGGAAACCCAAAGCCGGGCGGACTGGGACGCCCTGAAGCGGGACCTCCTGAAGCGCCACCTGCGCCATGCCTACGAAGGCTCACCGCACTACCGCCGCGCCTTCGACGCCGCCGGGGTTCATCCCGACCAGTTCAAGGTCCTGGACGACCTCCGCCGCTTTCCCTTCATCGAAAAGAAGGTGCTGCGCGAGCGGCAGGAGGCGGTGCCGCCGTTCGGCGATCTGGTCGCCGTGCCGGAGCGCGACATCGTCTACATCTCGGCGTCGTCGGGCTCGACCGGCATTCCCACCGCCTCGCCGTTCACCGCCCAGGACTTCGACGACTGGATCGACTACGAGGCGCGGCAGTTCTGGTCGAGCGGCCTGCGGCCCGAGGACCGCTACTGCCATTCGCTGAATTTCTCCCTGTTCGTCGGCGGGCCGTGCGTGCTGGGGGCGCAGAAGCTGGGAGCCTTGTCGATCCACGCCGGCACTGTGCCGTCCGAACGCCTGCTCGCCATCGTCCGCCAGTTCCAGGCCACCGCCATCTGGACCACCCCGTCCTACGCCTGGTACCTGGGCGAGACCGCGCAGAAGGAGGGCATCGACCTCAAGCGCGACCTGTCGATCCGCCGCATCTTCGTGGCCGGCGAGCCTGGCGGCTCGATCCCCGAAACCCGCCAGCGGATCGAGAGCCTGTGGGGGGCGGAGGTCTACGACTACTACGGCCTCTCTGACATCTTCGGCGCCTGCGCCGGCATGTGCGAGGAGAAGGACGGGCTGCACTGGGCAGAGGATCACATCCATATCGAGGTGCTGAACCCCGACACCGGCGAGCCGGTGGCCGAGGGCGAGCGCGGCGAGATGGTGCTGACCACGCTGAAGAAGGCGGCACGACCGATGATCCGCTTCCGCACCGGCGACATCGTATCCATCACCACCGAGCCATGCCGTTGCGGCCGCACTTCCCTTCGGTTGAAGGGGGTGCATGGGCGGCTGGACGACATGCTCATCATCAAGGGGGTGAACATCTTTCCCTCCGACATCGAGGCGCTGGCCCGCAAGGAAACGGCGCTGACCGGCGAGTACCGCCTGATCGTCGAGCGGGTCAACCACCTGGACCAGTTGACGGTGGAGGTGGAGCACGTTCACGGCTTCAACGGCGACCCGCGCGAGTTGGGGCATCATTTCGCCCGGATCGTCAAGGGCGTGACCGGCGTGTCGGTGGCGGTATCGGTGCTGGCGCCCGATACCCTGCCGCGCGCCACGCACAAGGCGAAAAGAGTGGACGATCGCCGTACCGGCGTGTGGTCATAACCGAACCATCGCGTCTCCGACTCTGGGAAAACCATGTCAGCGCCCAAAGACCTGCAGCCCGAAACGCTCAGCCTGCACGCCGGGCAGCATCCCGATCCCGCGACCGGGGCGCGGGCCGTGCCGATCTACCAGACGACCTCGTTCGTCTTCGACGACACCGACCACGCAGCATCCCTGTTCAACCTGGAGCGCGCCGGGCACATCTATTCCCGCATCTCCAACCCCACCGTCGCCGTGCTCGAAGAGCGTCTGGCGGCGCTGGAGGGCGGTGTCGGCGCACTGGCCGTCGCCTCGGGGCAGGCGGCGTTGCATCTGGCCATATCCACGCTGATGGGGCAGGGCGGGCATATCGTGGCCTCGGCCTCGATCTATGGCGGTTCGGTCAACCTGCTGGCACACACCCTGCCGCGCTTCGGTATCACCACCACCTTCGTGCCGCCACGCGATCTCGACGCCTTTCGTGGGGCGATCCGGCATGATACCCGGCTGGTGTTCGGCGAAACCATCGGTAATCCGGGGCTGGAGGTGCTGGACATCCCGGCGGTGGCTGCCATCGCCCATGAGGCGGGGCTGCCGCTCTTGATCGACAACACCTTCGCCACGCCGATCCAGTGCCGGCCGCTGGACCTGGGCGCCGACATCGTGATGCATTCCATCACCAAGTGGATCGGCGGCCACGGTATCGCCATCGGTGGCGCGCTGATCGACGGCGGTACCTTCGACTGGGACAAGTCCGGCATGTTCCCGACCTTGACCGAGCCCTACGCCGGCTATCACGGCCTGGTGTTCACCGAGCAGTATGGCCCGGCCGCCTTCATCATGCGGGCGCGGGCGGAGGGCCTGCGCGACTTCGGCGCCTGCCTGTCGCCGACCAACGCCTTCCACCTGCTCCAGGGGCTGGAAACCCTGCCCCTTCGCGTGGAGCGACACGTCGCCAACACCGCCCGTATCGTCGCCTTCCTGAAGGGGCACGAGGCGGTGGCGTGGGTGACGCACCCCACCTTGCCCGACCATCCCGACTATGCGCTGGCGCAACGGTTGCTGCCCAAGGGGGCGGGGTCGATCGTCAGCTTCGGCATCAAGGGCGGGCGGCCCGCCGGCAAGCGCTTCATCGACGCCTGCAAGCTGGCCTCGCATCTCGCCAACGTCGGTGACGCCAAGACCCTGGTGATCCACCCGGCCTCCACCACCCACCAGCAGATGGACGCGGCCCAGTTGAAGGCCGCCGGAGTGGGTGAGGACATGATCCGCCTGTCGGTCGGGCTGGAGCATGCCGACGACATCACCGCCGACCTGGGGCAGGCGTTGCGCGCCGCCCAGAAGGCTTGAGAGGGAGGGGCGCGCCATGAAGCTGACCGTCGATGGTCGTTCCGTCTTCGTCTCCACCGGCGGCCGGGATTTCGACCCCGCTCTTCCTACCGTCGCGTTCCTGCATGGCGCCGGCATGGACCATACCGTCTGGGCCTTGCAGAACCGCTGGTTCGCCTATCATGGCTTCGGCGTGCTGGCCTTCGACCTGCCGGGCCATGGCCGTTCCGAAGGGGCGCCGCTGGACAGCATCGGCGCCGTGGCCGACTGGCTGACACGGGCGCTGAGTGCGGCTGGCCTGGCCCAGGCGGCGGTGGTCGGCCACTCCATGGGCGCGCTGGTGGCCCTGGAGGCGGCGGCCCGCTATCCTGACCGGGTGCGGGCGCTGGGCCTGATCGGCGCGGCGGCGGCGATGCCGGTGCACGCCAGCCTGCTGGACGCGGCGCGGGCCAACAGCGCCGACGCCATTTCCATGGTCACCCTGTGGGGTTTCGGCCGCGACGCCGAGATCGGCGGCAGCCGGGCGCCGGGCCAGTGGATGGTCGGCGGCGGCCGGCGTTTGCTGGAGCGGGCGTGGCCGGGGGTGCTGTATACCGATCTGGCCGCCTGCAACGATTACTGCAATGGTCTGGTGGCGGCGGCCAAGGTGCGTTGCCCGACGCTGCTGATCCTGGGCGAGCGCGACCGCATGACCCCGTTGAAGGCCGGGCGCGAACTGGCCGGGCAGATCGGCGGCTCCCGCGTCGTGGTGATTCCCGACAGCGGCCATATGCCGATGATCGAACATCCCGACGCGGTGCTGGACGCATTGAGAGCGATCTGATGGGCTATGTCGGAAAACGGGAGGGATGGCTTTTTTGACGCGCGGTGGTTGACGGCGCTTCGGAAGTGCGGTGAATTGCGCCTGCCGGTTGCCGTTCGGGCCGTCGGCGGCAATTCCCGTTCTTCCCCATCGCCTATGCAGCCTGCCACCGACGCCCTTCGGCAAATCCTCAACGACATGGCCGACTCCGGTAACGAGGATCATGTCGCGTACCGCGATAACTATCTCCTTGAGGAACGGGCGACGCCGGAACGGCAGCAGCGCTACGAAGCCGATTTCACTCCCGTTGAGGCGACCTGCCGGGCCTGGAAGGCCGGGCACGAGCGTTACCTCTGGCAGGCGATTCGGCGCGAGGTGCCGGAAACCTTCACGGCGGTTAATGGTGCGGCAGCGCACTCGGGCTGTCTGGACCGCGCGCAGTATCTGGTGCGTCTGGAAAGCCTTGAGTACGCCTTGCGGGAGATCGGGATGGATGATGCCGCCCTTCTGGAAGAGGTGCGGGCCGTTGCCCAGGGGGAGCGCACCGACCCCAAGATGTCGCGGCAGGAGGCGGCGGACCTGCTTCAGTCCGTGTGCGACGTCCTCAACACCAATCCCAACGCGGTCAGCCCCCGTTTCGCCGGCTTTCTCGGCGATGTCGCGAACGATGTCGGCCAGCCGGACTGGGCCAATCGGCTGCGCGACCGCTTTGGGCTGGCCCATTACAAGCCGACATCGACGGTGCCGGCCATTCCCGTCGTCCTGATGCGTTATCCCGTCAAGGCGGCGTTCGACGCCGCGCGAGGCAAGGCGGAGGCGGTTCATCCCATCTGCGTGCCCACCGTGCTTGACCACGCGTTCAGCGGCATCTTCTTTCCCTCGCCGCATGAATTGGCCTACGGCCGCACGGTCGATCTTGCCGACGATGCGCAGTGCGAGCGAAAAATCAGTGAAGTGCTGCACCTTCAGGTCCAATACGAACCGGCCTACATCTTCAAGGTGGGGGCGATCACCGCGTCCCTGCCCGAAATTCCACTGGAACGCTTGCGAGCCGGACATTTATTCTGTTTGCAGTACGACAGCGTTCGGGACGACTTCGGTGCCGATTTGAGGGGAGTTCGCTGAGATGGCGGCTATGGCGGCCGGAACGGAGAGGCACCCCTGGCTGGAGCGCTTTGTCGACGCTCCGCCCCAGGAACTCGACGATCTGCTCAGTGGCCTTGCCGACATCGCCCCATTCGAGCGCGCGTCGGCCAGCGATGCGCTGGTCCGGCTGTTCGGCGATTGCGATCCCCGGGGGGCGGAACGCCGTCTTCTCGACGAAACCCTGGCGGCGTGGCTGCAATCCCGGCGGCGTGCCAGCGCATCGTGGCGCCGTGAGTACGGCCTGCCGCGCTTCGTCACCGAATATTGCGAGGGCCTGGCGGCGATCTGGCGGCTCGACCTGCCGCAAAGCGCGGCGTGGCTGCAAGCCAGTTTCCTGGACCTGTTGCGCTGGGCGGAGCCGCTGTTCCTGTCCACCGCCTGGGATTTGCCTGGGCATCTGACGCGGGCGGCCGCCCTGACCCAGACCGACCGGCGCCACAGGTTGCCATGGTATCGGCTGTGCGCCGACGCGGTGCGGCCATCGCAACGTCACCTTCTCGATCCGGCGCTGCTCGGTCTGGACAACCTGCCGCCGGAGAAAGCCGGCCAACAACGGCCGAACAAGGAACTGGTCAACGGGCTGGCCCGGTGGGCGCGCGAGTTGCCCGAGCAACCGAAGGAGCAGGGCGAGTTTCTGCGGCGCTGGCGGGCCATCAAGGCGCGTTATCCGCGCACTGCATCGACATGGTACGGTTGCTGGGGCGGCATTCTTGAGGATAAGCGCAATGTCGATGCGCCGTTCCGGCAATGGCTGCTGCAAAACGACCCCGGCCTCGGCCGCAAGCCGGCGCGCGCCGAAGCGCCGCCGGAGATTCCGTGGGATATTCCCGACCAAGTGAAAGGCATGCGTCAGCGCGCCCGTAAGGGATTGTCCAAGGTACTGTTGGACGAAATGGTGCAGTTGCTGGGCACCTTGGAGCGTTACGCGAACGCTACCGGCGATGCCTATTATTTTGTTCGTTCGGCGTGCAGTCTTGGTGCCTCCATTGCCCGGCAGGCGTCGGGGCATGCTCTTATCCTCGCCCGCGACGCCCTGGTTTGGGAACCAGGGAATGGCCATGCCTGGGATCTCAGGGGGCGGGCGTTGACCCACCTCGGTCGTGCCGACCTCGCCGAACTGGTTTACTGGGAGGCTGTACGGCGGGTACCCAGCGACCCGGTGGTGCGGAACCAGCTTGCCATTCTGCTGCAACAGCGGCCGGATCGTGTGGCGGAGGCGGAAGGGCTGTTCCGCGAGGTTATGGCGCTCGGTTTGCATAATGCGCCATCACGCGTCGAACTGGCCCGGCTTATGGCCCGGCAGGGCAGGATGGGGGAGGCGGAAGACCTCCTGCGCCGGACCATGGACGATATCCCGGATCATGCCATTACGCCCTACATGCTGGGCCTGATCCTCATCGCCGCCGGTCGTCCGGAGGATGCCGCGGCGGTGTGCCAACTCTATATCCGGCGGTTTCGCGAGAACGGGTGGTCCGCCACGTTGAAGCGCCTTATCGCGGCGGGCGAGGTGGGCGTTGCCGAAGCGCGATCCCGCCTCGGCACCCTCAAATCGGATGAAGACGAGGAAATCGTCGTCGCCGACGAGGTGGTTGCCCTGGATGCGCCGAAGGCGGCTGCGGGCTTGGCCGGAGAGGACGCGGGCCAGGAGGAATTGCGCCGTGTCGGCCTCGTGTCGGAGGCCGATTTCAGGCTCGATCTCGGCGGCGAGGCGGAGCGGCAGGGCAGGGATGCCTTGAATCGGGCGCTGTCAACGGACGACGGCGACAACATCCTCGCCCATGTGGTGCTGGCGCTGCATGACGAGGATCATCGCCGCGACCTGCGCGCGGCGGTTGGGGAGCATCCGCACTCGCTCCCCCTGCAACTGGCTGTTACCGACGTTTCCACCGACGCCGCCAGTTGGGACCGTATGGTGAGGATCTTCCCCGAGCAGGCGGTGGTGATCGACTTGGCGCGGGTGGTTCGGGGCGAAAGCCGCGACGAGCGCAGTCTCGGCCGGCTGGAACGGTGGACGGTTGACGCCGTCCCCGAGAAAGGCTCTTTCGAAGCCTTCCTCCAGGGCCACATCAAGAGCCGGCTTCTGGACACCCGCTTCGAGGCCGAGGCCGTCAAGGCGTTCCGCCCGGTGGTGGCGAAGAGCATCAAACGGCTTGTCGACGTCGATGCCCTGGTGCTCCCCCGGGCGGTTGGCCAGTAATCTCACTCCGCCGGGGTGGGATGGTACGTGCCGTCCGTGCCCAGGAACTCCTCGCCGCGATAGAAGCTCTCGGCGCCGGCGTCCTTCAGCACCTTGAGCATTCTCGGCAGCGGCTGACCGGCCTTTTCCAGCTTTTCGATCACGGCCTTCGGCCCGAGGTAATCCAGGAACTGGAACGGCCCGCGCTGCCAGTTGAAGCCCCAGCGCATGGCGCGATCGACATTGACCACGTCGTCGGCGATTTCCGGCACCAGATCGGCGGCATACAGCAGTGTGCCGCCCACCAGATCCCAGGCGAACTTGCCTTCCTGGGTGTCGGAGAACAGCAGGGTCCGGGTGTCCTGGTGCTCGGGCGCCAGGGTCACGGCGCGGGCCGGGCGCCATTCCT
>DASPMK010000298.1:0-4351 GCA_035627075.1 Azospirillaceae bacterium | reverse complement strand
GATGGCTTCCATTAATCGCCTTTGGTTCAAACCCGACAGCACCTTGCGAAGCAAGGTGCGAGAGGGTGATACGGGCGGCAGATAATGGAAGCATTTAAACGCCGCCCGTATCAGGCGTCTGTAATTTCAATGGACCTCGTCCGCGTGCGCCGCGGCGCTCAGCGAGCGGATGGCATAGCCCTGGCCGGTCAAGGCCGCCAACAGCCGCTCCAGCATGGTGACGGACACCCACCCGGCATGGGGCGATGGATTGTCGATCGGCCGGTCGTGCAATAACACCACGGCGCGATCCAGATCGGGGCTGGCGAGCAACCGTCCGACCGCAAGGTCTATCGCCTCGGCCGCCGCCTCCCGGTCCATGTGGCGGGCGGAGATCGCCCAGTCCTTGAGATCGAAAGTCCAATGGGCGAAAAACGCCCGGGCACTCCAGGCGCGCACGGCGGCGTGTACGCGCGGATCGGCCCATCCCTGCCCGAAAGGCAGTCGGACCGGGTAGAGGCAAGGGGTGGAGCGGATGGTTCGAAGCAGTGCCTCGGTGGTTTCCAACTCCTCGGCGATGGCGGCGGCATCCAGGTCCGGAAAGGACCGATGGCTGAAGCCGTGGGCGGCCACCTCATGCCCCGCCGCAACCATGGCGCGCACCAATTCCGGGTGACGTTCCGCCCGATGCCCGACGAGACAGAAGGTGGCGGTCGCCCGGAAACGGGCCAGCGCCTCCAGCAGCCGGGGGGTGGTGTCGGCGGTCGGCCCATCATCGATGGTCAAGGCCACAACCGCGCGTCCGCTCCCCGGCACCCGAAAACGTACCGGCACGGGACAACCGTGTGCCGCCAGAAGCCGGTCCACCTCGTGCCAGCGGCCTTGACCGCCCACCGCCGCGCACAGCCCGGCAAAGCTCCGCGCGCTCTCCGGCTGTCGGGCCAGCGCGTCACGGAAGCACGCCTCCGCCTCGGCTGGCCGCCCCAACGCCTGCCAAGCCAGACCCAGGTGTTCCTGGAAAGCGCCGCCGGCGCGATCGTCGATCATCCGCGCGCGGCACAGGCGGTCCACCGCCAGATCCGGCCGGTCGGCCTGCAACGCCAGCACTCCCAGAAAGTACAGGGCTTCCGGATGAGAGGGGGAACTGTCGAGAACTTCCAAGTAAATATCTTCAGCTTGCGAGAAAAACCCTCGCCGGTGGCGTTCCAGACCAATCCTCACCACGTCACTGATCCGCTCGAACGGCCTACTCATTCTCCGGTACCCGTCACTTTCTAAACGGAACCGCTGCTCCGTTCCGGGCAGCTCGATGAATGTTCACGTCCAACCGGAGTGATAACTAGTTGTGAACACTACTTATCGGCCAGCTTTCCTATCGCGCCGCTGTCCGAAATTGCGCATAATACTGGCATGAGCGGGACATTGAACATGGCCGTGGAATCGATGACACCGGCCTTCCGGGCGGTGGTGGTGAGCGCCGCCTTTCTGGCGGCCTACCTGTTCCTCGACCAGATCAGCTTCATCTATGCCTTCCACAAATTCAACATCACCCCCTGGAATCCGCCGGTGGGGCTGGCGCTGGCGTGCCTGCTGCTGGTGGGCCCCCGGTTCGCGGCGGTGATCGTGCTGGGCCGGTTGCTCGGCGACCTCTTCCTGCGCGACATGCCGACGCCACTCATGACCTCGGGGCTCGGCGCCGGCCTTATCGCCGGCGGCTACGCGATGGCGGCAGTGATCTTGCGGCGATGGATCGGCATCGATCTCCGCCTTAGCCGGTCGCGCGACATGCTCTGGCTGATCGCGGTGGCGCTGGTGACGACGATGGTGGTGGCGTGCGGTTACGTGCTGCTGCTGATTGCCTTCGACCTCCTGCCGCTGGACGCGTTCTTGAAGGCGGTCACCCGGCGCTGGGTGGGCGATGCCATCGGTATCATGACCATCACCCCCTTCCTCCTGGCCCATGGGCCGGCGCTGCTGAGCCGCCCCGGCATGCCTTTGCGGCTGTCGATGGAAAAATTGGCGCAGGCGACCAGCGTCGTGCTGGTGCTGTGGGTGATTTTCGGCATCGACTGGGACGAATCCGGCGCGGCGGCGGTGGAATTCCAGTTCTTCTATCTCCTGTTTTTGCCGCTTATCTGGATCGCGGTGCGTACCGGCCTCACCGGCGTGGCCATCGGCGTACTGGGCACCCAGGTCGGCCTGATCATCGCCATCCGCACGCTGGGCGACTATTCCGGCACGACGGTGACGGCGTTGCAGATGTTGATGATCACCCTGGCGGTCACCAGCCTGCTCCTGGGCTCCATCGTCAGTGAGCGGCGGCGAACCGAAGGGCTTCTGCGCGATAGCGAGGCGCGGTTGCAGGCTCTGGTCCGAACCGCTCCCGACGGCATCATCACCGCCGCCCCCGACGGCACCATCGCAACCCTGAATCCGGCGGCGGAACACCTCTTCGGCTTTGCCGCCGGCGAACTGGTGGGGCAGCCGGCAGCCCGCATCCTGCCGCAGTTCGACGGCATGCGGGCGCTTGCCGCCGCCGGCGGCGAAATGGATGCGCGCCGCCACGACGGCTCGGCGGTGCCGGTGGAGGTGACGGTGAGCGAAACCGCCGTCGATGGCCGCCACCTGTTCATCGCCATGATCCGCGACGTGTCGCAGCGCAAGCAGATCGAGGCACGGCTGGCCCAGAAGCAGGCGGAACTGGCGCACGTGTCGCGCCTGTCGCTGATGGGCGAAATGGCATCGGCGCTGGCGCACGAGATCAATCAGCCGCTCTCGGCCATCGCCAACTACACCCGTGTGTGCCAGATGCTCCTGGATTCCGGCAAGGCCGCCCCTGAGCGCATCCGCGAAACCATGGACAAGGCGGTCCATCAGGCCGAGCGCGCCGGTGAGATCATCCGCCGCCTGCGCGAGTTTCTCGGCAAGGGCGAAACCCAGTTCGCCGTCACCCCGGTGGAGCGAATTTTCGAGGAGGTCATGGACCTGAGCCGCACCGGGGCGGCCCAGGCCGGCATCGCGCTCAAGGTGACGGTCGACGGGCACCTGCCGCCGCTGTTCGTGGACAACATCCAGACCGAGCAGGTGCTGCTGAATCTCGTGCGCAACAGCATGGACGCGCTGGTCATGTCCGAACATTCCCGGCGCGAGGTGGTGCTGTCGGCACAACGTGACGGTCCCGATTTCATCCGCTTCACGGTCCGCGACACCGGCCCCGGCATCTCGCGGGACATCGTCGACCAGCTTTTCACCCCTTTCTCGACCACCAAACCCACCGGCATGGGCCTTGGCCTGTCCATCAGCCGCTCGATCGTGGAAGCGCACGGCGGGCGGTTATGGGCGGAGCCCGACCAGCCGGCAGGGGCTGTATTCCACTTCACCCTTCCCATTGCCCCGGTCCTGGATGAACAGCATGCTTGAACCGACCGTCTTTGTCGTCGACGACGACGACGCGCTGCGTGATTCGCTCAGCCTTCTGGTGGAAACCGCCGGCTACAAGGTGGAAACCTTCCCGGCGGGCGAACCCTTCCTTGACGCCTTCGATCCGGAGCGGCCGGGCTGCCTGCTTGCCGATGTGCGGATGCCCGGCATGAGCGGCCTTGATCTCCTGCGCGAGTTGAAGCGCTGGGGAGCCACCTTGCCGGTGATCGTCATCACCGGGCACGGCGATGTCGCCATGGCGGTGTCGGCCCTGAAGGACGGGGCGCTCGATTTCATCGAGAAGCCGTTCGACGCCAGCGTACTGATGGATTCCATCCGCGACGCGCTGGACCGCCAGGACCGTGACCAGCGGTCGCGGTTGGAAGCCCAGGAAATCCTCGATCGCATGGACACCCTGACCCCGCGTGAGCGCGAGGTGATGGATCTGGTGGTAGCCGGCCATTCCAACAAGGTGATCGCCGGGCGGCTGGACATCTCCACCCGCACCGTCGAGGTTCACCGCGCCCGTGTGATGGAAAAGATGCGCGCCCGCAACCTGTCGGAACTGGTGCGCATGGCGCTGAAAGTCGAGGCCAGGGAACCGGCGCTGGCTTAGGTCCTGTCCGGGAACAATCATTACCCTATCACGACGGTGGTGAAGGCCCGGATAGCGTTGAGCATCTTCCCGAACGGTTCTCAGACAGGAACTCATACCCGTTTCAGAAAGTTCTGACCGCTGGTCAGAACTTTCTGAACCCTCAAACGCCGGTCGCGGCCCTATACCAAGCTCACAAGGGAAAACTTTCTGAACTTGGTATAATACCGACGAGCGATTGAAATGACTTTTCAATCGCTCGTCGGTCGCCGCGACCGCGGCGGCGCGCCCGCGTGGGCGCGAAAGCCAAGCGCGCGGAGGCGCGCGCCCGGCGTTTGAGGGCAAAGGCGAGTCCCT
>DASPMK010000297.1:0-8452 GCA_035627075.1 Azospirillaceae bacterium | reverse complement strand
CAAAGGCGGTTGATGGAAGCCATCAAGCGCCTTTGGTATCAGGCGGCAATCCGCCGTTCGAGTTGGCCCAGGCGGGCCGGCTCGATCGCCACCTGGAGGTGGGCGTGGCCGGCGTCGTCGCGCCGGTCCAGCACCTCACCGTTGGCATAGAGCCATGCCAGGGTGGCGCCGTCGTCGAACGCCACGTCCACGTCGATCACCGTGCGCGAGGCCGTCATGTGCCGGTCGAGCAGCGCCGACAAACCGTCCAGCCCCTCGCCGGTGGTGGCCGAAACCGCCGCGAAGCGTCCCGAACGTTCCGAGCGGGTGACCGCGGCGGCGCGGTGCTCGTCGTCCAGGAGATCGATCTTGTTTGCCACCTCGATCAGGCGCGGGTCGTCCTCCGGGTTGATGCCCAGGTCCCGCAGAATGGCGTCCACATCGGCCTTCTGGGCGTCGGTGTCGGTGTGGGCGATGTCGCGGACGTGCAGGATGACGTCCGCCGCCTGCACTTCCTCCAGCGTTGCCCGGAACGCCGCCACCAAGTGCGTCGGCAGGTCGGAGATGAACCCCACCGTGTCCGACAGGATCACCTTGCGACCCGTCGGCAGCTCGATCGACCGCATGGTCGGGTCGAGCGTGGCGAACAGCAGGTTCCTGGCGAACACATCCGCCCCGGCCATGCGGTTGAACAGGGTGGACTTGCCAGCGTTGGTGTAGCCGACCAGCGCCACCACCGGATAGGGTACCTTGGCGCGCGCCTTGCGGTGCAAGCCACGGGTGCGGCGGACGCCCTCCAGTTCCTTCTTCAGCTTGACGATACGCCCGGCGATCAGGCGCCGGTCGATCTCAAGCTGCGATTCACCGGGGCCACCCAGGAAGCCGAAGCCGCCGCGCTGCCGCTCCAGGTGGGTCCAGGAGCGTACCAGACGCGAGCGCTGGTAGCTCAGCGCCGCCAGTTCGACCTGAAGCTGGCCTTCGTGGGTGCGGGCGCGCGCTCCGAAGATTTCCAGGATCAGGCCGGTGCGGTCGATCACCTTGGCCTGGAGCGCTTGTTCCAGGTTGCGCTGCTGCACCGGCGACAGGGCATGGTCGATGATGACCAGATTAATGTCCTCGCGGTCGATCAGTTCGACGAACCGCTCGACCGCGCCGCCGCCCAGAAGGGTGGCTGGCTGCGGGCGGTTGAGGGGGACCACGGCGGCGTGCGCCACCTCAAGCTCGATGGCGCGGGCCAGCCCGCAGGCTTCCTCCAGGCTGGCCTCGGGCGCGCGGTGATCCTGTTCGCCGCGCAAAATGGGGTGGATAACAAGGGCGCGGCCGGTGACGGCGCGCTGGTTCACGGATTGATGCTGATGTCCCATGTATTTCCCGATATCAGGTTTGGGCTTTCACGGCCCGCTGGACCTTTTGAAAGGCCTTGGTTTCAATCTGCCGGATGCGTTCGCGCGAGACGTCGAACCGCTGGCTCAGTTCCTCCAGCGTCAACGGCTCGTCCACCAACCGTCGGGCGATCAGGATTTGCCGCTCGCGGTCGTTGAGCACGTCCAGGCCCAGCTTCAGGAACCGCAAGCGCCGCGTCCGCTCTTGCGTCTCGGCCAGGACGGTTTCCTGGTTCGACCGCTCGTCGGCCAGCAGGTCCTGCCACTCCCGGTCGCTCTCGTCGCCGATGGTGACGTTGAGCGAACTGTCGGTCTTCAGGCGGCGGTTCATGTCCACCACCTCGGCCTCGGGTACGTCCAGTTCCGTGGCGATGGTTTTGACCACGTCGGGTGTCAGGTCGCCGCTCTCCAGTTCCTGCAAGCGCCCTTTCAGACGGCGCAGGTTGAAGAACAGCTTCTTCTGGGCACTCGTGGTGCCGATCTTGACCAAGGACCAGTTGTGCAGGACATACTCCTGGATCGCCGCCCGCACCCACCAGGATGCGTAGGTGGAGAACCGGAAGCCCTTGTCCGGGTCGAATTTCTGCGCCGCCTGCATCAGGCCCAGGTTGCCTTCGGCGATCAGGTCGGACAGCGGCAGGCCATAGCCCTGGAAGCCCTTGGCCAGCTTGAACGCAAGGCGAAGATGGCTGCCGACCAGCCGATCCAGGGCCGCGGCATCCCCTTCCTCGCGCCACCGCCGGGCGAGCGCCTGCTCCTTGTCGAGCGTCAGGTACTCGTACCTGCGGGTGTCCTGCAGATAGTAGTTCAGAGGATCGTTGGAATGCAGATGTACAGACAATGACGTCTCCCAATCCGACACCCTTCGAACGCTCTGCAATGACCGCCGCGCACCGCCGTGGTCAGCCGCGAAGACCAGGGGGCGGAACGGGGTCGGGGTCTGGCCCAGAGCCGGCCGTCCTCATGAGTAGGGATGTCGGGAACGGAGCTTATGTGGGGAGGGCCATCGGCCGATCAAGGCTCAATCTGGACCGATGTGGTCTTTTTTAACGGGCCGCAACGGCACCGCCGTGGGGCTGTTCCCTGCAAGAGTTTGTGGAGGAACGGACATGGCGATTACCACCACGGTGGACAAGGTCACCCCCGATCTGGTCCGGCTACGTTTCCTGTTCGTCAACCTTTACCTGCGGGGTACGGCGGATTCCTGGGTGCTGATCGACGCCGGGCTGCAAGGGGTGGCCCCGTCCATTATCGAGGCCGCCGAGAAGACCTTCAGTGAAGGGACCCGGCCGGCAGCAATCGTCCTGACCCATGGGCATTTCGACCACGTCGGCGCCTTTCCCGAACTGTTCGACCGCTGGGACGTGCCGGTCTGCGCTCACCCGCTGGAAATGCCGCTTCTGACGGGACAGCACGATTATCCACCGCCCGCCCCCACCGTCGGCAAGGGGGTAATGGCGCTGATGTCGTTTACCTATCCCAACAAGGCCATCGACCTGGGCGCCCGCGTCCGGCCACGGTACGCCGATGCGAGGACAAGACCTCAGCGACGGGCTTGACAGGCTGGTCAGGAACTTCGCAGACATCGCCGTCCCCAATCAGGGGCGCTATGTCAAATAGGATCAGTTCCCGGCAAGGAGACCGGCATGTCGGACGACAAGCCAAACCACGAATCCCAAAGCTACCGTCTCGCGTTCGAGGATCGCGACTTCCTGCTCGCTGAGTCCATGCGCGGCGTGCGCTTCATGCTGGAATACGCCAAGCCAGAAGAATACCTGCGCCGCTGGGGGGTGCGGACGACCATCGTGGTGTTCGGCAGTGCCCGCGTGCCCTCGCCCGAGCAGGCCGAGGCAATGATGCGCGCCGCCCGCACGCCGGAGGAGCGGGAGCGGGCAGAACGGCGCGCCAAGCAGGTCCCCTGGTATCAGGAGGCGCGCGCCTTCGCCGATATTGTTTCCCGGCGCGGCGGGGCGCTGGCCTCGACGGCGGACGGCATCCGCGACAACGTGATCGCCACCGGCGGCGGGCCGGGATTGATGGAGGCGGCCAACCGGGGCGCCAGCGAAGCTGGGGCGCCCAGCATCGGCTTCAACATCAGCCTGCCGCACGAGCAGTATCCCAATCCCTACAGCACGCCGGACCTGACCTTCCGCTTCCACTATTTCGCTATCCGCAAGATGCATCTGGCGATGCGGGCCAATGGGCTGGCCATCTTCCCCGGCGGCTTCGGCACGCTGGATGAATGCTTCGAGATTTTGAACCTGCGCAACACCAACAAGGCGTCGCCGCTGCCCATCGTCTTGGTGAACCGCGCCTATTGGCACGAGGTCGTCAATTTCAAGGTGCTGGTCGAGCACGGTATGGTCAGCCCTGAGGACATGGACCTGTTCGAAATCGTCGATACCGCC
Organism: Azospirillaceae bacterium; assembly: GCA_035627075.1. Classification (GTDB taxonomy): domain Bacteria; phylum Pseudomonadota; class Alphaproteobacteria; order Azospirillales; family Azospirillaceae; genus DASPMK01. The sequence continues at coordinate 4,683 of DASPMK010000297.1, read as the reverse complement.
GAGGAGGCATGGGAAGCCATGACCCGGCGCGGCCTGAAGCGCGGCTCACCACCACTCGGCCCCGCCGGGACCGGCAAATCCTCGGCTGAAGAGGAGAAGTGACGGGCGGTCAGCTGCTGCCGGGTTGTGAGCCTTCGTTGCCGGCCTCTTCGGCACGGCGGCGCAATTCCTCGACCGTCAGCCCCGCGGGCACCGCGTCCTGGAGCGTGCCGTCGCCGGGGGTACGGGTGGGATCTTCCTGATCATTGGTCTTGGGATCGGGAACGCCCTGCTTTTCCAGCTCGTCGGGCTTATGGGGGACTTTCCGGGCTTCGGCCATGCGCTGTTTCCCTGGGGGTTATCGTCATGCCCGGACTTGACCCGCGCATGACAGCAATCGTTAAAATGCTCTCGGTCTGGATTAACCGCCCGGAGAGCCGGAAGTTTCGCCCGATATTTTGAGTATCTCCTACCCCGCCATTTCCCGATCCCTGGTGTTTTCGACAAGGTAGTCTTGGTGGCCGACAGTCCCGTCACGGGGAGGATCGATCCTTGTTCATCACCATGACACGATGGGCGCTGCTGGGCCTGGCCCTGTTGACCGCCGTCCCGGCCTTGGCCGCCGATGCGGTACGGGTCAGCTCCAAGCTGGATGCCGAGGCCAGCCTGCTGGGCCACGTCATCCAGCAGGTGCTGGAGGCGCGCGGGGTCGCGACCGAGAACAAAATTCAGCTCGGCCCCACCAAGATCGTGCGCAGCGCCCTGCTGTCCGGGGAGATCGACGTCTATCCCGAGTATACCGGCAACGGCGCCTTTTTCTTCAACATCGACAGCGACCCGGTATGGAAGAACGGGGTCGCTGGTTATGAAAAAATTCGCGCGCTGGACGCTGAAAAGAATAATCTTGTCTGGCTGAAGCCGGCCCCGGCCAATAACACCTGGGCCATCGCCGTGCGCCAGGACGTGGCCGCCGCCAACAAACTCGCCACCCTGGAGGACTTCGCCCGCTGGGTGTCGCAGGGCGGTACGGTGAAGATCGCGGCGTCGGCGGAATTCGTCGAAAGCCCGGCGGCCCTGCCGTCGTTCCAGGCGGCCTACAACTTCAAGCTGGCGCCCGACCAGATCCTCGTCTTGGCTGGCGGAGATACCGCCGTGACGCTGAAGGCGGCGGCGGAGCGGATTTCCGGCGTTAACGCCGCCATGGCCTACGGCACCGATGGCGCCATTTCCGCCCTGGGTCTCGTGGCGCTGGAGGACAACAAGGGCGCCCAGATCGTCTACGCCCCAGCCCCGGTGGTGCGCGCCGAGGTGCTGGCGAAACATCCCGCCATCAAGGATGCACTGGAGCCGGTGTTCGCCACCTTCGACGCGTCGACGTTGCGGGCACTCAACGCCCGGATTTCTCTGGAAGGGCAGGACGCCAAACAGGTGGCGACGGCCTATCTCAAGGAAAAGGGCTTCGTGAAGTGAGGCCGACGCCCATCAACCGGGTATTCCCGGTGCTGGGCGGCATCGCGCTGGTAGCTGTTTTCACCTTGCCGCTGCTGACCCATGCGCCCAACCGGCTGCTGTCGGGGCGGGCGCTGGGCATCGAGGTTTTTCCTCCGGTGGCGGCGGCCCTGGTCGTGTCGGGGCTGTTGGGCGTCATCCTTGCCGCTGTCGTGCCGCGCGTGGCCTTGGTGGGAGCGCTGATCACCTCCACGGCTTATATCTGGGGCAGCGGCGATTGCGCCGCGACGCTGGCGGCGCAACATCCGGCGACGGCCCGCACCGCCTTCGGGTCGGGCGGCTGGCTGCTGCTCGCCTGTGCGTGGCTGACCGTCGCCGAAGCCGGCCGCCGCGTGCCGCTGATCACCGCCCTGTTGGCGGTGGCGCCGCCGGTGGTGCTGATCGCCGGCGGTTGGCTTGACGAGTTGTCGCTGTTGAAGGAATGGGTGGCCAAGCGGGACTTGTTTTCGGACGCCCTGCTGCGGCACGTCCGCATCGTTGTCACCGCGTTCGTGCCGACCGTGCTGCTGGGCCTGCCGTTGGGAGTGCTGGCGCAGCGCAACGAGGGGGTTCGCGCGCCGTTGCTGACCGCGTTGGGGCTGATCCAGACCATCCCCTCCATCGCCCTGTTCGGCCTGTTGATCGATCCTCTGTCACGGCTGGCCGCCGCCGCGCCGTGGGTGGCCGAGTTGGGGATACGCGGCGTCGGCATGGCGCCGGCGGTGATCGCGCTCACGCTTTATTCGCTACTGCCAGTGGTCCGTAACACCGCCGAGGGATTGGCGGGAGTGCCGGCGGCGGCGGTCGATGCCGCGTTGGGCATGGGCATGACGCGCGGGCAGATTTTCCGGAACGTCGAGATGCCGCTGGCGTTGCCGGTGGTGGTGTCAGGATTGCGCATTACCCTGGTCCAGGCGGTCGGGCTGGCGGCGGTAGCATCCCTGATCGGCGCCGGCGGCCTGGGCGCCCTGATGTTCCAGGGGCTGTTCGCCAACGCCGGCGACCTGATCCTGCTGGGAGCGGTGCCGATCCTGATGCTGGCTGTTGCCGTGGACACAGTGTTCCGGCTGATCGTCCGGTTGCTGCAAAGGCGTGTCGCATGATCGAATTCCAGCATGTCAGCAAGCGCTTCGGCCCGTGGGTCGCCGTCGACGATCTATCGCTGACCGTGGGGCCGGGCGAGTTCTGCGTCCTGGTCGGCACGTCGGGGTCGGGCAAGTCGACGACTCTACGCATGGTCAACCGGCTGATCGAGCCCAGCGCCGGCAGCATCCGGGTGGCCGGCATTCCGGTGGACCGGCGACGGCCGGAGGATCTGCGCCGGCACATCGGCTACGCCATCCAGTCGGTGGGCCTGTTCCCGCACTGGACGGTGGAGCGGAACATTGCCACCGTGCCCGAGCTTCTCGGCTGGCCGCGTGGCCGTATCCGCGACCGGGTAACCGAGCTTCTGGATCTGCTGCGCCTGGACCCGGATCAAGTCCGGCACAAGTTCCCGCACCAGCTGTCGGGCGGACAGCAACAGCGGGTCGGCGTCGCCCGCGCCCTGGCGGCCGATCCGGCGGTATTGCTGATGGACGAGCCGTTCGGAGCGCTGGACCCGCTGACCCGCGCCGCCCTCCAGGACGAACTGGCGCGCATCCATCACCAGACCGGCAAGACCATCCTGTTCGTCACCCACGACATGGACGAGGCGCTGAAGCTGGGCTCGCGCATTGCGGTGATGGACCACGGACGGCTGCTGCAGGCCGGCACGCCGCGTGCCATTTTGACCTGTCCGGCCAACGACTTCGTGCGCGACTTCGTCGGCAGCGACGAGTTGGGGCTGAAGCTTCTGTCCATTGAAACCGCCGAGACGCGGGTGCGGCGTGGCGAAGGGTGCGACGGCGAGCCGGTGGCGGCCTCGACGCCGCTGCACCGCGCCCTATCGCTGATGATCGCGCGAGGGGTTGATCGCCTGGGCGTGGTCGATCCCGCCGGGGTCCCGCTGGGCGCCCTGCATCTCGCCGACTTCGCGCTGGCCCGGCAATGAAGCTGGCGTGGATGGTGCTGTTGGCTCTGGCCTTCGGGCTGCCGGCGGCGCGGCCGTTGTTCGCCTGGGCGTTCCCGGAACTGGAGCGCCCGCTATACGACGCCGAGCCGTTCTGGCGTCTGTTGCTGGCGCATTTCGGGCTGGTGGCGGCCTCCAGCGGCATCGCGACGGTGGCCGGGGTAGGGGTGGGGGTGGCAGTCACCCGGCCATGGGGGGCGGACTTCCGCCGGCTGGTGGAGACGCTGGCGACCATGGGACAGACCTTCCCGCCGGTGGCGGTGCTGGCCGTTACCGTTCCTGCCCTGGGCTTCGGCACCGCGCCGGCCCTTATCGCACTGACCCTTTACGGGTTGCTGCCCATCGTCGAGAACACCATGACGGCGCTGGATCAGGTGCCGTTTGCTGTCCGCGAGGCGGCGGCGGGCAGCGGCATGACGGCGTTCCAAATGTTGCACAGCGTGGAACTGCCGCTGGCAGCTCCGGTGATCCTGGCCGGGGTCCGCACCTCGGTTACCATCAACGTCGGCACCGCCGCCATCGCCTCGACCGTCGGGGCCAAGTCGCTGGGGCTGCCCATCATCATCGGGCTCAATTCCGGCAACACGGCGTATGTGTTGCAAGGGGCAGTGCTGGTCGCCACCCTGGCGGTGGCGCTGGACCTCGCCGCGGCGAGGCTGGCCCAGCGGGTCCAAGGGTGGAAACGCGCTTAGGCCAGTGCCGCGATCCGGGCACGGACCTCCGCCAGCTTGGCGAGCAGGCGCTTTTCCTCCGCTTCCAGGGTGGCGCGCTCGTCCGTTGCCTGCGGCAGCGCGCGCAGAGAGCGTTTGAACGCCACCAGATCCTGCCGGCGCATGTCGGGGCGGATCACCCCCTTGTCCAGCGCCAGTTGGCGCTCCTCGGGCGTCAGGGTGGATGCTAGATAGACGGCGGTGTAGCCGGCCGGCGCCACCTCATGCGGAACGATGCCGGAGCGCAGGGCGCGCGCCGCCTTCAGGATTTGGTAGGCGGCCCCCCGTTTGAACGGCAAGGAGGCATCGATCCAGGCGATGAACTGGCCGCCGGCCTTGAACTGCCGCTCCGCCCAATCGAGAAGCTCGCCGATATCCAGGAGGCGTTGCTGGGCATCGGCCCACAGGCTCTTGATCCGGTCGGCGCAGTCGTCGAGGGTCGCCGGTTCCGGTGGA
>DASPMK010000296.1:0-3006 GCA_035627075.1 Azospirillaceae bacterium | reverse complement strand
GGCGGTGCAACGGCGCGGGTCCGCCCCGATGGCCAGCACCAGCTTGTCGTACTCCAGGCTGCTCCCGTCCGCCAGCCGCACCTGGTGGGCGGCGCGATCGATGTCGGTGACGCGGGTGCAGGTCTTGACCCGGATGTCCATCTCGGCGGCGGCCTGCTCGGCCGTCTTCTGCACGAGCTGGTCGGGCGTCTTGTTCTGCCGCAGCGCGTTGGACAGCATGGGCTTGGCGTAGACCTCGCCGCCATCGGCGGTAACCAGCGTGATGGGCCGCGCCCGATCCTTCTTGCGGATTTCACGAACCAGCGCATAGCCGGCCAACCCGCTTCCCACGATCACCAGCATTGTCCCTATCCCCTGCTTTTCGTTTTGTCTTTTGCCCTCTTCGTCATGGCCGGACTTGATCCGGCCACCCACGCCCGCCGACCGCTCCGCCGCGAGGCGTGGGTGCGCGGATCAAGTCCGCGCATGATGGCTGGAGTGTCCCTTCAAATCTTTCAGCCTTCGATCGCCTCGAAGTCGGCCTTGGAGACGCCGCACTCCGGGCAGGACCAGTCGTCGGGGATGGCCTCGAACGGGGTGCCGGCGGCGATGCCGTCCTCCGGCATGCCGACGGCCGGGTCGTAGACGAAGTTGCAGACAATGCAGGCGTACTTTTTCATGGTGCGTATTCCTTCTTATTCGGCGTTGGCTTTATTAAGCGTTGGCGTATTGAGCCGGCATCAGCCCTTGAACTTGTCGAGCGTCGCCTGGTAGTGGCCGGCGTGACGCTCCTCGACCTTGGCGAGCGCCGCGAAACGCTTGGCGGCCTTTTCCAGGACCTGGGCGAACTGCTCGGCGTGCTCCTTGGACTCGGCGATCTGCTCGTCCATCTCCTTGACGGCGGCCGTGTTGCCTTCCTCGACGGCGAGGTGGCGAAACTTCGGGTACATCTCGGTGTACTCGTAGGTTTCACCCTCGACGGCCATCGACAGCATCGTCTCGACGGTCAGCTCGGCCGACGGATAGAGCAGTTCCAGGTGGCCGAAGGCGTGCGCGGTTTCCTGCTCGGCGGTCTTCTCGAAGACTTCGGCGACCTCGACGGCGCCCAGCTCGCGGCAGCGACGGGCGAAGTAGAGATACTTGCGGTTCGCCATGGACTCGCCGGCGAAGGCGGCTTCCAGGTTCTGGATAGTGACGGAGTTGGTAGGCTTGGCCATCGTTGCTTTCTCCCGATCGAAGGTGGTGCTTGTGTCGAAAGAAACCATAGCCGCACCCAATTGATCGACGCCAACGCAATTTTCCGATTCTTGTGATCGCTTTTTCCGATTAATATCGCGGCATGAAGCCCCTGCCCTCGCTGCGCCAGCTGCGCTATCTCGTCGCCGTCATCGAGCACCGCCACTTCGGCCGGGCCGCCGAAACCTGTTTCGTCACCCAATCGACCCTGTCCGCCGGCCTTCAGGAAATGGAACACCTCCTCGGCGCCCGGCTGGTGGAGCGGACAAAACGGTCGGTGTCACCAACCCCTCTGGGGCAGGAACTGGCGCAACGGGCGCAACAGGTGTTGCGTCAGGTGGAGGACATGGCCGATCTGGCGACGGCGGCGCGCGAGCCAATGACCGGCCCCTTGCGCCTGGGCGTCATCCCGACCATCGGACCTTTCCTGCTGCCGCGCGTCCTGCCGGACCTGCGCGAGACTTTCCCCCACCTCGCCCTCTACCTGCGCGAGGACCAGACGGCGCGGCTGATCGACCAGCTTCACGCCGGCACCCTGGATGTGGCGGTGCTGGCCCTGCCCTACGAGGCACGGGGCATCGATACCCTGTGGGTGGCCGAGGACCGATTCTGGGCGGCGCTTCCCCCCACTCACCGTCTGGCCACCGATCCGAAGGTCAACGCCGCCGACTTGAGCTTGGACGATTTGCTTCTGCTGGAAGACGGCCACTGCCTGCGCGACCACGCGCTGGCCGCTTGCGCGTTGGAGGGGGCGCGCAAGAACGAAGGATTCCAGGGCACCAGCCTTTATACCCTGGTGCAGATGGTGGCGGGCGGCCTCGGCATCACGCTGCTGCCGCAAATCGCGCTCGACGCCGACATCCTGCGCGGCACCGACGTGGTGGCACGGCCACTGGTCGGCGACCGGCCGTCCCGCTGGATCGGACTGGCATGGCGCCGCGCCGCCGGCCGACGCACCACGTTTGAGAAATTGGGCGCCTTTTTGAAGGAACGGCTGGTGGCCCCACCGTCAATGCGCCCTGAACGCCTTGTGGAAATTGTCCAAGAGCGGTGACAGGGCATAGAGCGCCACCGTGGTTTCGCCGGTGTGGATCTGCGCATCGCCCGGCATGCCGGGAACCAGCTCCAGATTCCCCGCCGCCTTCAGGGAGTCCTCATCAAGGCGGATGCGGGCGACGTAATAGGGCTGCCCGGTCGCCCGGTCGCTCAACCTGTCGGCCGACACGTAGATGACCTGCCCCGCCACCGGCGGCACACGGCGGTGATTGAAGGGCAGCAGGCTCACCTCCGCCGCCAGACCGACATGAAGGTTGTCTATGTCCTCCGGCCGCACCTGGACCTCGACCAACAGCCGGTCTTCCTTCGGCACCAGATCCAAGAGCGCCTCGCCCGGCGCCACCACCCCACCCACGGTGTGAACCCGCAGATCGTTCACCACCCCGGCCTCCGGCGCCCGCACCTCGGTGCGGTCCAGCACGTCGGCCGCCGCGCGCAGACGCTCTTGCAGGTCATGCACCACCTGTTGGACGCGGGCGAGATCCTGCGCCACACCGTTGCGCCAGTCGTTCTCCTGGGCCAGCAACGACACCTCGGATTCAGCGATGGTCTGGCGGGCGCGGGCGATGTGGGCGCGGGTTTCGGCCCGCTCGCCATCCATTTCCGCCATCGTCTCCTGCAAGGCCAGAATGCGGGGACGCCGTTCCAATCCCTGCCGCACCAGGGGAGCGATGGCGTCGATCTGCTCCTGGATGATGGCGATGCGGGTGTCGAGCGCCCGGACCAGCGCCTCCA
>DASPMK010000295.1:0-2213 GCA_035627075.1 Azospirillaceae bacterium | reverse complement strand
ACGAAGACCACATGGTAGGCCAGTTCGCCCAGCACGAGCGCCGCCGCCAACCCCTTGTCGCCGTAGCCCATCAGCGCCAGTCCCGCCGCCAGCGGCAGCGACACGATGCCGACCAGCGAGCCGACGGTGATGAGGTGCGCTCGGCCGATGATGTTGGCGACCAGGGACAGGACGATGCGGTGGCTCTGAAGGACCAGGAAAACGGCGAAGCCCACCGCGACCGTCCAGGCGTCGGCGAACTTGCCGCCCGACAGCAGGGACAACACCTGATCGCCGCAGGTGGCCGCCAGGATCACCAGGGGCATCAGGATGATCAGGTTGGCCTTGAACAGAAGTTGCACCCGCTCGACGATGCCGGTGAGACGGCCGTCGATGCTGAAGGCCGCCACGATCTTCGGCCGCACCACGGAAATCAGCAGCTGGGCCGGCAGGTAACGGCGGATCTGTTCGGTCAGATTGCGGCAAAACCCGAATCCCGCCACCGCCGCCGGCCCCAGTATGGAGGCCCCCACCAGCAGCAGCGTGTTGGCGTTGGCCAGACTGGCCACCAGCTGGCCGGTATAATTGTGCCCGGCCACGGAGAAGATTTCGCGCAGCCTCGGCGCCCGCCAGTCGGGCTTGGCCTCCTGGCCCGCGAGATGGCGCCGCAAGATGACGCCAAGCTGGATGAAGGCGACCAGAACGGACGCGCCGGACGCCGCCAGATCGCTCGACACCACCTCGTGCAGCGTCAGGCCGCCCGGCATCTGCGCCGCGACCAGGGCAAGGAACAGCAGGCTGCGCAGCGTGGCGCTGCCCTGCGTGTGGTCTTGCAAAAGGAGCGGGTCGAAGATGTCGCTCCGCATCGAGCGGACCTGCCCCTCCAGGACGATCACCAGGAGGTAGAGGGTGACGGCGTCGGTCCACTGGCCGATGTTGAACGCATCGCTGAGCGGCCCCATCGCCACCAGCAGCACCACCGCCACAAGACATAGCGAAGCGAAGCGCACCGTGACGAACCAGCCGATGAACCGCCGGATTTCCGCCGTCGGCGCCCCCACCCGGTATTCCGGCATGAAGCGCGAGGAAACCCAGTCGAGACCGAGACCGGAATAAGTCAGACTGAGAGCCAGGATCGCCAGCAGCGTCGAATAAACGCCGTACTCGACCAGGCTCAGCCCGCGCGCGGTCAGCAGCATGGCCGCCACCGCCAGCACGGCCGAAGCCGCACGGCCGAAGACCATGAAGATCAGTCCTCGGCGGACCACATCCAGTGAATACAGATCAGATCGCACGGCAGCCTCGGTCCGTTGTCACGCAATCATTCTTTGAATGTCACTATGATAACGAACGATTTCCCCCTGCCGATCACGGACATCAGAGTTACAGACGAGGGACGAACGCTGACCCTTCAGTCCTACGAAATCGTTAACACTGAACGAATGTCACAATTCAGAAGAGGCCGTTGCTCCACTATCGGGTAATTCCCTTGTTCACTTTAGGCACTCCGCCTCCGAGCGCTGTTGGCCTTGGCCGAGCGGCGTTAGCATTCGGCCGCGTTCCACGACCACGGGGTGTCCGATATGCGGCGAGTTTTCCTCACCGGCCATCGCAGCTTCGCCAATCACGGCTGCGAGGCACTGGTCCGTTCGGCCGTCGCCCTGTTCGGCGAGGCGTTGGGCGAGGTGGAATTCCTCGTCCCCTCGGCCGACCCGGAGGAGGACGCCGGTTTCTGGCCGCAAGCGGCGGAGCGCGGCGTGCGCTTCGTGGCGCCGGTGGACGCGCCGCGTCTCTACGTATGGTGGGCACGGGCCTGCCGCCGCCTGTCAGCGTGGCGCCGGTTGCCCTGGCCGCCGTTTCCCATCGGCGCCGACCTTTGCCGGCATCTGGAGGCGACCGACCTGCTGATCGCCACTGGCGGCGACAACTACACCCTGGACTACGGTCTCGACTCGCTGTCCGGTATGATCGGCATTGACGGCCGCGCCATGGACCTCGGCATCCCGGCGGTGCTGTGGGGCGCTTCGGTCGGGCCGTTCGACGCGGTCCCCGAGGTCGTGCCGCGCGTGCGCCGCCATCTCGCCCGCTTCGGCCTGATCGTCGCCCGCGAAACCGTCACCCGCGATTATCTCGCGACAATGGGTTTGGCCGAAAGGATGCGGCTGTCCGCCGACCCGGCATTCGTCATGGCGCCGGAGCCGTTCGACCTTCAGGGCATCATGCCCGCCGTTGGC
>DASPMK010000294.1:0-2800 GCA_035627075.1 Azospirillaceae bacterium | reverse complement strand
ACCGTCGCTGGCGGGAAGGGTTGACACCGGGTGCGGCGGTCCTGCTGGTGGGCGCCGGGCTGATCGGCTGCGAGTTCGCCGACGATCTGGCAGCCCTGGGCTATCCGGTGACGGTGGTCGATCCGTCGCCGTGGCCGCTGGGCCGGCTGTTGCCGGCGGAGTTGGGCGGGGAGCTGCGACTGGCGCTGGAGGCGCGTGGCGTTCGCTTTCACTTGGGGCGCACCCTGGCGCGGGTCGAGCCGGGGGCAGCCTATCTCGATGACGGTACTGTGGTGCCCTTCGCCCGGGCGCTGGCCGCCATGGGCCTGGAGGCCCGCACGACGTTGGCGGCCGAGGCCGGGCTGGAGACGGGGCGGGGCGGCATCGTGGTCGATCGCACCCTGCGCACCCGCGATCCCGACATCTTCGCGCTGGGCGACTGCGCGATGTCGCCGGCCGGGCCGTTGCCCTTCGTGCAGCCGTTGCTGGCCCAGGCCAAGGTGTTGGCGGCGACGCTGACCGGCCAGCCCACGCCGTTGACCCTGCCGGCCCTGCCGGTGCAGGTCAAGACCACCAGCCTGCCGGTGGTCGCCTGCCCGCCGCCGTTTGGCGTCAACGGCACATGGCAGGTGGAAGGACAGGGGGCCGACCGCACGGCGGTGATGCTGGGGGGCGACGGCAAGGCCGTGGGCTTTGCGTTGACCGGGGCGCACGCGCCGCGCCATCGCGAACTGGCGGCGACCATGCCGGACCTGTTGCCGGCGGTTTGAGGGGAACTCCGGCGGCGGTGGATGGTTGAATATTCTCCGCCGCCGACACGCGGACCTACGCCCATGCCGTCCACCGCCTCCTTCCATACCGGTGCCGCCGAACGCAGTCTGTTCGGCGCGCTGCTGGATGCCCGCGAGGCGCGCGGGGAGGGGGCGGTCATCCTCAACGACATGGAGCGCCAGCCCTTGACGTTCGGCCGGTTGGTGCTTGCCAGCCTGGTCCTGGGGCGTGCGCTGACCCGGATCAGCCGTCGCGGCGAGGCGGTGGGGGTGATGCTGCCCAACGCCAACGGCCTTGCCGTCACTTTCTTCGCCCTCCATGCCTATGTCCGCGTGCCGGCGATGATCAATTACACGGCCGGGGCGGAAACCATCCTGGCCGGTTGCGCCGCCGCCGGCATCAAGACCATCCTGACCTCGCGGCGCTTCATCGCCAAAGCCAAGCTGGAACCCACCGCCGAACGGCTGGCGGCGCGACTGAGCCTGCTGTACCTGGAGGACATCCGCCAGCGGATCACCACCCTCGACAAGGCCCTGGGCTGGCTGGCCGCGCGGGTGGCCCGCCGGATGCCGGGGGCGACGGCGTCGCCGCGCGAGCCGGCGGTAATCCTGTTCACCTCGGGCTCGGAAGGGGTGCCCAAGGGGGTGGCGCTCAGCCACGCCAACATCCTGGCCAACTGCGCCCAGGTGGCGTCCGTCGTCGATTTCAGCCCGGACGACCGGCTTCTGAACACCCTGCCGGTGTTCCATTGCTTCGGCATCACCGGCGGCCTGCTGCTGCCGGTGTTCGCCGGCGTGCCCACTTTCCAGTATCCCAATCCGCTGCATTACAAGGCCATCGCCGATCTCGTGCGTGAGCTGAAGGCGACAATCCTGTTCGGTACCGACACTTTCCTGACCGGCTACGCCCGCGCGGCCGCGCCGGAGGACTTCGCGTCCCTGCGCTACGTCTTCGCCGGGGCCGAGCGGGTGCGCGAGGAAACCCATCGCGTCTTCCGCGACAAGTACGGACTGAGAATCTTCGAGGGCTACGGCACCACCGAGACGGCGCCGGTGCTGGCGGTCAACACGCCGGCCCACTACCGCCCCGGCACCGTCGGGCCGCTGCTGCCCGGCATCGAATGCCGGCTTGAGCCGATGGCGGGGGCACGGGTCGGGGCGCGGTTGCAGGTCAAGGGGCCGAACGTGATGCTGGGGTATCTCAAGGCCGACAAGCCCGGCGTGGTGCAGCCGCCGCCCGATGGTTGGCACGACACCGGCGACATCGTCGAAATCGACGCCGACGGTTTCGTCCACATTTGTGGCCGAGCCCGGCGGTTCGCCAAAATCGGCGGCGAAATGGTGTCGCTGGCGGCGGTGGAGGGCCATGTCGCCGAGGTCTGGCCGGAAGCCTCCCATGCGGTGGCCAGCATCCCCGACCTGCGCAAGGGAGAGCAACTGGTGCTGGTCACCACCCAAGCCGATGCCGACCGGACGGCCTTGCTGGCCCACGCTCATGTCAAGGACCTGCCGGAATTGACCATTCCCCGCACCATCCTCGTGGTGGATGAAATTCCGATACTGGGCACGGGCAAGACCGACTACCCCGGCGTCCAGAAGCTGGTGGCCGCGCGCATGGGGTCCGCCGTCCCACGATAGGCGGTATCACCAATGGTCTAGCTCTGACGGGCAGGTCCCTCTGCCGCCCGGCCAGATGTCGCGGGCAGGGTGGAGCCGCTAGGGTACATCTTGCGACCGACCCGGTCGGTCGACGCCCAAAACCCAAGAGAGGGAGGAGATACCCCCATGCCTGACGTCGTCATCGCCGGGGCGGTGCGTACGCCCATCGGGGCCTTCAACGCGGGCCTGAGTTCTCTGCCCGCCCACGCACTGGGTGAGATCGCCATTCGCGAAGCCTTGTCCCGTGCCAAGGTCGAAGCCGGCGAAGTCTCCGAAGTGGTCTTGGGCCAGATTCTCACCGCCGGCGCCGGTCAAAATCCGGCGCGCCAAGCCGCCATCAACGCCGGCATCCCGCAGGAAAAGACCGCCTACGGCATCAACCAGCTCTGCGG
>DASPMK010000293.1:0-10498 GCA_035627075.1 Azospirillaceae bacterium | reverse complement strand
TGCGGGGCGCCTCTTGGATTCGAGCGCCGTTGCGAGATGGGAGGGCCGATGGGCGCGGGTGGGGTCAGGCTGAACTACCCCCTTGCGGCCGCGTCCAATAGCCCGACTGTTGTCGAGTCCAACGCGGCCGAGGGGGTGTTGTTCCCCGGTCTATGATCTGGATCAAAAAAATGTCTTACGCCCGGTGGGGGTGCGACCAGCCATTTGGATGGCCCAGGGCCTGTCCGGGAACAATCAACGCTCTATCAAGATGTTGCCTTATGTCGTCTGCGCGGGCTTGCCCCGCGTCTCCACGCCGGGCCGCGGAGTGGTCGCGGTACGACGGGGAGGGCCGGATCAAGTCCGGCCATGACGACGGTGTATAGAAGGCCCTGACAGCGTCGAGCACCTTCCCGGCAGGCCCTCCGGATTACCCCGGTCGGGCGGGATGGTCCGGGTCGCGCTTCACGGCATCTTCGGTTGGTAACGAAGATCCAACCGGAGCCTCCCATGCTGGATACCGCCACCCTGCCGACCGTTTCCGAGCGCGCGCAGCTCACTCTTCTCGATCTTGCCGACGCGGCCTATTCCAACGATACCGCGCAGCGGCGCCGGAAAGCCGATGGCTGGCACCTGCTGTCGGCGGCGGAACTGGGCATCACGTTGCGTCCCGGGGAGAGATTTTCCAACGGTCTCTACACCAACGGCAACGCCGCCGCTCTGGTGGCCGCCGCCAGGGTCAATGGCCGACCGACGTTGGCGTTGGTTTTCCGCGGCTCGGACGACCGCCGGGACTGGATCAACAACATCGCCGACATCAACGCCAACTACACCGGCCACGCCCGCCTGATCCGGGCGGTCGACCGTCTGGTCGCCGCCGGGCAGTTCGGCCGGGTATGGATCGCCGGGCACAGCCTGGGTGGCGCCATGGCCCAGATGTACATGGCCCGGCACCCTGATGGCACCACGCCGTATCGCGCCTTTACTTATGGCGCCGCCGGCTACATCCAGCCCGCCGACACCCCGGACTCCCGAATCGTCAACTATCGGATGTCGGCCGATCCCATTCCAGCGTTGGGGGATAACCGGGAGTTGTTGGGTGAGCGGCTGCGTGGCTTGCCGCCGTTTTTCCGCGCTCGGGTATTGAACCGGATTGCCGAGCGCATCCCGGTCGAGCCGGAAATATCAGCCCGCGATTTGCGCACCCTGCTGCCGTCGGTCACCGAAAACTATGAGATGCGCGGGCGAATCGTGACGCTCCGGTCCCCCGGTGGGGCCACCGTGCCGGATTTCTTGAGCAACCTGACCCTGATATCGTCGCTCAATGACGACCAGCATCGGGTGGAAACCTACCGCGCGGCGTTGGAAACCCGACTGACGCCTTCGGCCGCTCCGCCTCCCGCCACCGCCATGGCCCGGTTGCTGGATGATGGCGCCGCCCGGCCTTTGTCCGGTGGAGGTCTTGGCTTGCTGGGACGGCTGCAATCCGATGGGCTCCAAGATAATCTCGTCTCTTCGCCTAATTCTTGGGCATGAGATATCAAGAAGTCACTTCCGGTGATTACCCCTTTTGTTGAAAGCACTGGCCGAAGGGCGTAGTTTGGCGCGTCTTTTTGTCTAACCCTGGGGTGGAAACCGCGATGGATCGGCCGCCCCGAATATGGAGACGATCATGTCGAACACGCCCATCACCGTCGCCCGTGGCGACGGCATCGGCCCTGAAATCATGGACGCCGTTCTCTTCATCCTGAAGGAGGCCGGCGCCCGTCTGGACATTGAAGAAATCGAAATCGGCGAGGCCGTCTACAAGCGCGGCATCAACGCCGGCATCGAGCCCTCGGCTTGGGACTCGCTGCGCCGTACCAAAGTCTTCCTGAAGTCTCCCATCACCACGCCGCAGGGCGGCGGCTTCAAGTCGCTCAACGTCGCCGTGCGCACTACGATGGGGCTGTTTGCCAACGTGCGCCCGTGCGTGTCCTATCATCCGTTCGTCGCGACCAAGCATCCGAAGATGGATGTGGTGATCGTGCGCGAGAACGAGGAGGACCTGTACGCCGGCATCGAGCATCGCGCCACCGCCGACGTCTGCCAGTCGATCAAGCTGATCACCCGCCCGGGCTGCGAGCGCATCGTCCGCTACGCCTTCGAGTACGCCCGCGCCAACCATCGTCAGAAGGTGACGGCGTTCGTCAAGGACAACATCATGAAAATCTCCGATGGCCTGTTCCATCGGGTTTTCGATGAGGTCGCGGCCGAGTACCCGGACATCAAGGCCGACAGCATGATCGTCGACATCGGTGCCGCCCGTCTGGCCGACACGCCCGATATTTTCGACGTGATCGTCACCCTCAACCTTTACGGCGACATCATCTCCGACATCGCCGCCCAGATCACCGGTTCGGTGGGCCTCGCCGGCTCGTCGAACATCGGCGATCAGGTTGCCATGTTCGAAGCCATCCACGGCTCGGCCCCCACCATCGCCGGCCAAGGCATTGCCAACCCGTCGGGCCTGTTGCTGGGCGCGGTGATGATGCTGGTCCATGTCGGCCAGCCCGACGTGGCGGAGAAGGTGCATAATGCTTGGCTGAAGACCATCGAGGACGGCGTTCACACCGCCGACGTCTTCAACCGTTCGGTCAGCCGCTATCGCGTCGGCACCCGGCAGTTCGCCGAGGCCGTGGTGGAGCGTATGGGGCAGAAGCCGGAAACCTTCGCGCCGGTCACCTACGCTGTCGTCGAGAAATCGGATGGCCCGGCCATCAAGGTTTCGGCGCCGAAGCCGACCAAGAAGGAACTGATCGGCGTCGACGTGTTCCTCGACTGGAAGCCGGGCCGTACGGAGGATCTGGCGGCCATGCTCCTGCCGCTGGCCGGGGCCGGACTTGAGCTTCAGATGATCTCCAACCGTGGGTCGAAGGTGTGGCCGAATGGCGCGCCGGAGACACTGTGTACCGATCACTGGCGGGCCCGCTACATCGCCAAGGGCAAGGACATCATTGTCCATGGCGAAATCGTTGAATTGCTGGGCCGCATGGTCGGCGCGGGTCTCGACTTCGTGCACACCGAAAGTCTCTACAAGTTCGATGGCAAGCCCGGTTTCTCCGTGGCTGGCGGTCAGTAAGTCCAACGAAGGGCAGGGGGATGTTTGTCCCCCTGGCCCGACCTTGATTCGAGAGTCTAGGTCGATATTAAAACCGACCATCCAACAGATGCGGAAGGCCGCGATCAGAGTATGATTCTGGATGCGGCGGGTCGTCGCATGGCTCCTCCACCTTTGGCCAGCTACGGAATACTCCCATACTTCGCTTCGCTAGAGCCGGGATGACGGAGTTTCGGTATTCTCTTGAAAAGACAATGGCTTAGCTTGGGGAGCGCCGGCGGGAGCGCACACCGCCTCCTGATTTCGCTGGCCCGGAGGGTGCCTATTTATCTAAAGTTCCAGGTGGCATGCCACTTTTGTGCGTAAATGTTTCGGTAACCCTCTACCCACACCCGCGTCCATCTGGTATCTTGATTCAAGGTTGGCACTACATGTTGCGGTGTGGAGAAATAACCCTATCCGCATGGGTATATGTGGTATAATGCCGACCGCGAGGGACTGGGCACCGTACCTACGGGAGGCAGCGGATGAGTTGGACTGATGAGCGCGTAGAGCTTTTGAGGAGCCTGTGGGGCCAGGGCATGAGCGCCAGCGAGATCGCCGACACGCTCGGCAATGTCACCCGCAACGCCGTGATCGGCAAGGCTCACCGCCTGGGACTGTCCGGCCGTCCATCGCCGATCAAGAAGAAGCCCACCCGGGGCGCCACCATCCTCTCGCTCACCGAACGCATGTGCAAGTGGCCGTTGGGTGACCCGAAGCATCAGGACTTTCATTTCTGCGGCAAGCCGGCGGTGCCGGGCCTGCCGTATTGCGCCGAGCACGCGGCCGTTGCCTATCAACCCAGTTCGAAGAAGCGGGAAGACGATCGTAAGGTCGGTGCCGCCTGATCCGTTGATTTATCGCGAACGAATCTTTTCAATTCCCCTCCCGAGCGTGCCTGCGGCCAGCCAGCGGCCGTAGGCCCGGTGAGGTTCCGAGCCCCCAGGGGCTCCGGGCGCCCACCCGTGTTTGCCCATTCCAAACTATTATTAGAGAAAATGGCAGACATGAGTCGGCAAGACGGACGCCCTGGGCGCGTGCGGAGTCCTCAGCTTTAAATGCCTGTCCGGGAACAATCACTGCTGGCCGGATCAAGTCCGGCCATGACGACGGTGTAACGTGAAGGCCCTGATAGCGTTGAGCATCTTCTCGGACAGGCTCTCATACCAAAGGCGGTTGATGGCTTCCATTAATCGCCTTTGGTTCAAACCCGACAGCACCTTGCGAAGCAAGGTGCGAGAGGGTGATACGGGCGGCAGATAATGGAAGCATTTAAACGCCGCCCGTATCAGGCGCGCGCCTCCAGCCGGCGGAGAAAATCTTTCATGATGAGGCGATAGAGATCGTCCTTCAGTTTATAATCCTCCACCCCGGTATCGAGGTTGGGGTTATCGTTGATCTCGATGACGAAAATGCCCCGGTCGTTCTGCTTCAGGTCCACCCCGTAGAGTCCGTCGCCGATCAGGCCGGCGGCCTTGACCGCCGCGTCCACCACCTCCTTGGGCGCCTCGTCCACGAGGAAGGTGCGGAACGATCCCTGCTGCACCCGGCCGCCGCCCGAGTGCTTGACGATCTGCCAGTGCTTCTTGGCCATCAGGTATTGGCAAACGTAGATAGGCTGTCGGTTCAGCACGCCGACCCGCCAGTCGAACTCGGTGTACATGAACTCCTGGGCCAGAATGACGTCGCTCTCGTCGAACAGCGTCTTGGCGGTGGCCTCCAGCTCGGAGCGGTTGTTCACCTTGAAAACGCCGCGCGAGAACGAGCCGTCCGGGATCTTCAGCACAATGGGGTAGGGGATTTGCTGCTCCAGGCCGTTCAGCTTGCTTTTGTCCAGGATCACCGTATGCGGGGCCGGCACCTTATTGGCCTTCAGCAGTTCGGCCAGATAGACCTTGTTGGTGCATTTCAGGATCGAGTTGGGATCGTCGATCACCGGCATGCCCTCCTCCTCCGCCTTCTTGGCGAAGCGGTAGGTGTGGTGATCGAGCGCCGTGCCCTCGCGGATGAACAGGGCGTCGAACTCGGCCAGACGCAAATAATCCTTCTTCTCGATCAGTTCGACGTCGAGACCGAGGTTCTCGCCGGCCTTGACGAATTTTTGCAGCGACTGGGGGGAAGAAGGAGGCAGTTCCTCCTTGGGATTGTGCAGGAGAGCGAGACTCCAGCGCGCCATGGTCTTGACCGCCGTCGGCTCGCGCCAGCCGGCACGGGTGTAGGCGTTCAGCGCTTTCTCGAACAGCGATTCCTGGTCGGGCTTGAGGTCGTCAAGCGACAACGGCTGGATCGAACCGATGCTCCAGGTCTCCCTCAGCCGCACATGGACGCGCAGCATCGGGCAGCGGAACAGGTCGAAAATCTGGCGGGCGACGTCTTGAAAGCGGGTGTCGTCGGCGTGCCCGAAGAAAATATGGAGGTGGAAGGAGGTTTCCGGCGGGGCGGAGAGCCGCCGCATTTTGCGCGTGAAGAGATCCTCCAGGTCGGGCAGGGAGGAGCGGTAGAGCGACTTCTGCGACAGGTCCAGAATGGTTTTGACCGTCGGAATCACTTTATCGGCCCGCGCCTCCGCCAGGAGCGAACAATAGTAGCCGGCACCGAGATAGCCGTAGCTGCGCGACAGGTTGACCACCCGCGCCGCGCGGCCCTTCACCAACTCCGGCTTGGCGATGTATTCGCGGGTGGTGAGAATCTGGAGCCGGGAGGCATCCCATCGGAAATCGGTCCGGCGGTCGACGACAATCAGCGGCGTCGGCATCAGGTCCCCCGACGCGACCACAGCACCAGGGTCGCCTTGAGTTGGGCCTTGCCGTAGCGCGCCATCCGTTCGAAGTCCGTGCGGGGAATCGGCATGTTCATGCGATCGATGTCGGTGTGCGGTCGGTCCCGATCCACCAGCGGATCGTGAGCGTAGATGAACTTGTCATCGATCCCCGCCACCGCAATCCAATGAGGGAATTTTTCGTGGTAAATTCGGTAAGAGCTGATCAGGACGATGGGCATAGCCCCCTCGACGACTTGGTTAGCCAGCTCTCCAATGGACAGAGTGCGGTGCTGGATGCGGATGCCGGTGGCGGCGATTTCATCCATGAAGTCGCCATGGACCAACCGCATCACCTCCTTCTTTTCATCCGACCGCACGCCGTCGAGGAAGGGCGCGCCGTCGTCGCTGACATGGAGGTCCACGTCGAAACCGCGCCGCCATGCCGCCAGCGCCAAGCCATGCGGGCCGCACCCGCCATGACCCGAGGTCATGAACACGGTGGTCGACTCCCGCCAGATGCGAATCTCCTGGCGCCGCGACATCTCGATGGCCGGGTCGAGTCCCTTCATCGCCATCATCAGCGCTGAAGGGCCGCAGGTGAAGTCCAGCGTCTGCTGGTAATAGGGCACGAAACGCTGGCCACGCTGGGTGGAAGCGCCTTTCATGCGCTTTTCCAACCGCAACGCCTCCATATGGTCTTCGTAATAGTCGATATAGGTGCCGAACTCGCGGTAGCCGGTCTTTTTGTACAAGGCGATGGCCGACAGGTTGTCGCGGCGGACCTCCAGGCGCAGATAGGCGCAGCCCTGCTCCTGGGCGGCGGCTTCGGCTGCTGCCAGGAGGCGCCGGCCAACGCCATGGGCCCGCCAGTCGGGATCGACCGCGAAGGAATAAAGCCGGGCCAGCGACGTTCCGCTGTTGAACAGGACCAAGGCGTAGCCGGCGATGAGCTTGCCATGGGCTTCCACCAGGCACACCGCGTGGCCGCGGGTGATGAGGTGGTGAAAATTGCGGCGGGTCAGCCGGTCGGTCTGGAAGCTTCGGGTTTCGATGGCGAGCAGCGCCGGGATGTCCTCGGTGCCGGCCTTGCGGATGACCACCGGGGTCATGGTGTCGGGGGAAAGCTGGGTCAGGTCGGGCATGACGCCTCCCAATACGCGACGCGGCCGGAGCTGCGCTGAACTATCATTTTATTCAGATTGACGGGGGCGGTCTGCTGTGGCATCCGGGCAACATGTGAGAGGCAGGTCACGCATTGGGCCTTTTTCGAACACGGGCAAATTAAAATCTCATTAACCATGACGCCTGTAGGTTTGAAAAAGAGAAGGCGTGGCGAAACAGGGCGCCTCTTGTTCGTTTCGGGATGGGCTGCGGAAAGTTGCATTCATGCAAACTCAATTGACTGCGCCGGACGTCGAACGGCGGAGCCTTGATGTCGAAGGGCTCAAGAAGTCGTTCCTGGAGTGGCTGATCTATTCGGTCGGCAAGGATGCCCGCGCCGCCACCCGCCGGGACTGGTTCCACACCACCGCCCTGTCGGTTCGCGACCGGCTGGTCGATCGCTGGATGGACACCACCCGGACCTATTACCGGAAGGATGCCAAGCGGGTTTACTACCTGTCGCTTGAGTTCCTGATCGGTCGCCTGATGACCAACAGCCTGTGCAATCTGGGCATCATGGAGGAGGCGCGCAAGGCGCTCGACCAGATGGGCCTCAATATCGAGGATATCGTCGAGGCCGAGCCGGATGCCGCGCTCGGCAACGGCGGCCTGGGGCGTCTGGCCGCCTGTTTTCTCGACAGCATGGCGACGCTTGGCCTTCCCGGCTACGGTTACGGCATCCGCTACGAGTTCGGCCTGTTCGAGCAGCGCTTCGAGCATGGCTGGCAGCAGGAACATCCCGAGCACTGGCTGCAATTCGGCAATCCGTGGGAGTTCTCCCGCCCCGAGGTGCTCTACCCGATCCAGTTCTACGGCCGGGTCGAGGAGGTGCGGGACAGCGTCGGTGAGCGCTCCTACCGCTGGGTGGACGCCGAACGCGTCTTGGCCATGGCCTACGACACGCCTGTCGTGGGCTTCGGCGGGCAGACCATCAACACGCTGCGCCTGTGGGCGGCCAAGGCCACCCGCGACTTCCATTTCGGCCACTTCAACGACGGCGACTACCTGAAGGCGGTCGAGCAGAAGATCCTGTCCGAGAACCTGTCCCGCGTCCTCTATCCCAACGACGCGACGGAGATCGGCCGCGAGTTGCGGTTCAAGCAGGAGTATTTCTTCACCTCGGCATCCTTGCAGGACATACTGCGCCGCTATCTTCAAAACCACTCGGGGTTCGAGGAACTGCCGGACAAGGTGGCGATCCAGCTCAACGACACCCATCCGGCCATCGGCATCGCCGAGATGATGCGCCTGCTGGTCGACCAGCACGCCGTGCGGTTCGAGCAGGCCTGGGACATCACCCGCAACGTCTTCTCCTACACCAATCACACGTTGCTGCCGGAAGCCCTGGAGGCATGGCCGGTGCGGATGGTGGAGCGGGTGCTGCCGCGCCATATGCAGATCATCTACGAGATCAACGCGCGGTTTCTTCAACGTTCCAAGGCGCGCGGCGAGAACGACGGCGCGCGGCTGTCGCGGCTGTCGCTGATCGACGAGAACGGCGATCGCCGGGTGCGCATGGCGCATCTGGCTTTCATCGGTTCGCGCAAGGTCAACGGCGTGTCGGCGCTGCATACCGAGTTGATGAAGCAGTCGGTGTTTGCCGACCTGCACGCGGAGTTTCCCGGCCGCATCGTCAACAAAACCAACGGCATCACCCCGCGGCGCTGGCTGCATCAGGCCAACACGGCGCTGGCGAACCTTATCACCAGCCGCATCGGGCAAGGCTGGATCACCAACCTGTCGGAACTGGAGGCGCTCAAGCCCAAGGCCGACGATCCGGTGTTCCGTGAGGAGTTCCGCCGCGCTAAGCGTGCCAACAAGAGGCGGTTGGCCGCCTTCATCGACCGCCAACTCGGCATCGAGGTGTCGCCCGACAGCCTGTTCGACGTCCAGGTCAAGCGCATCCACGAGTACAAGCGCCAACTCCTGAACATCCTTCAGACCATCGCGCTGTACAACGACATCCGCGATAACCCGACCGCCAACTGGGTGCCGGTCACCAAGATTTTCGCCGGCAAGGCGGCGCCCGCCTACTTCATGGCCAAGCTGACCATCAAGCTGATCAACGACGTGGCCAAGGTGGTGAATCATGATCCGGCGGTCCGCGACCTGCTGAAGGTGGTGCTGATCCCCAACTACAACGTCACCGCGGCCGAGGTCATCATGCCGGCCGCCGACCTGTCGGAACAGATTTCCACCGCCGGCATGGAGGCGTCGGGCACCGGCAACATGAAGCTGTCGCTCAACGGCGCGCTCACCATCGGTACGCTCGACGGCGCCAACGTCGAGATCAAGGAGGCGGTGGGCGATGAGAACATCTTCATCTTCGGCCTGACGGCCGAGGAGGCGGGGGCGCTGCGCCAGGGCGGGGCTTATAACCCGCGCGAGGTGATCGGGGCCAACCCCAGCCTGAAGCGGGCGTTGGATATGCTGGTGGCCGGGGTGTTCTCGCCGGACGATCCCAACCGCTACCGGCCGATCCTCCAGTCGCTCACCGACGGCGGCGACCACTTCCTGGTGACCGCCGATTTCGCCGAGTACGCCGACGCCCATGAGGCCGCCCGCGCGCTTTATCGCGATCCCGAGGAGTGGACCCGCAAGGCCATCATCAACACCACCTCCATGGGCTTCTTCTCGTCCGACCGCACCATCTCCCAATATGCCGAGGAAATCTGGGGCGTCGAACGCGTGGAGCCCGAGACGGGCGGGCGCGGGTTCCGGTAACGCGGTTTGGCCATGGCGGCGGGCGTCATTCCACCAGCGGAAAGTGGACGCACACGGTCGTGCCCTGGACCGACGTGTCGATGTCCAGACGCCCGCTGATCTGTCCCGAGAGCGCGCGAACCAGGATGAGTCCGGACGTCCCCTCGCGGGGCTCGCCCATGCCGGGGCCGTTGTCGGCGACACGGAGAAAAGCTTCTCCGCCTTTGGGGGAAGGGGCCCGGAATGTCACCTGGATGAGGCCGTCGGGCTTGTTCCTGACGGCGTGTTTCAGGCTATTGGTAACCAGTTCGTTCAGGATCAGCCCCAGCGGCACCGCCCTGTCGATGCGCAACTCGGCGTCCTCCAGATCGGTTTCGATCCGCAGCGTCTGCGACATGCTCTCGACGCTGGAGCACAGGGCGGCCAGGTAGCTGGCCGCGTGGACCACGCCTTGCTGGCCGTCCCGCAGCACGAGCATGTCGTGGGCGAGCGCGATGGCGGTCACCCGGTCCATCACCTCGTGGAATGCCGCGCGGGAGTGTTCCGTCTTGACCGAGCCGCTCTTCAGCGACAGCAGCGACATGATCACCTGAAAGTAGTTCTTCATCCGGTGATGCATCTCGCGCATCAAGGTTTCGGCGCGAGCGAGTTGCCGCGTAACCTTCTTCGCCTCGTTTTCCCGCTCATCCAGATCCCGCAGGCGCCGGACCGTTGCGGAAAGGACCAGGGCGAAGGTTTCGAAGAACCGTTCG
>DASPMK010000292.1:0-18177 GCA_035627075.1 Azospirillaceae bacterium | reverse complement strand
TCCAGGTTGGCGAGCGCGATCTTATACCCTTCGCCCTCCGTCCCCAGACGGTTGACGACCGGGACGCGGCAGTCCTCCAGCACGATCTGGCAGGTGTCCGACGCGTTCTGGCCCAGCTTTTCCTCCACCCGCGCCACGATGTAACCGGGCGTATCGGTGGGCACGATGAAGGATGAGATGCCTTTCTTGCCGGCGGCGGGATCGGTCACCGCGAAGATGATGGCGACCTGGGCGTTGCGGCCCGACGTGATGAACTGCTTGGTGCCGTTCAGCACGTAATGGTCGCCGTCGCGCCGCGCCTTGGCGGTGATGGCCGAGGCGTCGGAACCGGCTTGCGGTTCGGTCAGGCAGAAGGCGCCGAGCATCTCGCCCCGCGCCATGGGCTTGAGGAAACGCTCCTTCTGCTCGTCCGTGCCGAACTTCAGGATGGGCGCGCAGCCCACCGAGTTATGCACCGACATGATGGTCGAGCATGCCCCGTCACCCGCCGCCACCTCCTCGATGGCGAGCGCGTAGGCGACGTAATCCGCCCCCGCCCCGTCCCATTCCGGCGGCACCACCATGCCGAGAAAGCCCAATTCGCCCATCGCCTTGATGGTATCGGCGGGGAAAACGTGCTCGCGGTCCCAGCGCGCGGCGTTGGGGGCCAGCTGTTCCTGGGCGAACTGGCGCGCGGTATCGCGGATGAGGCTTTGCTCTTCGCTGAGGATCACGACACCCTCTCCACCGCCACCGCCGTCGCCTCGCCGCCGCCGATGCACAAGCTGGCCACGCCCTTCTTCAGGTCATACTTTTCAAGCGCCGCCAGCAGCGTCACCAGCACGCGGGCGCCCGATGCGCCGATGGGATGGCCCAGCGCGCAGGCGCCGCCGTGAATGTTCACCTTGTCATGCGGCAGATCGAGGTCATGCATCGCCACCATGGTGACCACGGCGAAGGCCTCGTTGATCTCGTAGAGGTCCACGTCCCTGGCCTGCCAACCCACCCGCTCCAGCAGCTTGTTGATCGCCCCCACCGGGGCGGTGGTGAACCATGCAGGGGCCTGGGCATGGGTGGAATGGCCCCGGACGATCGCCAGAGGCTTGCAGCCGCGCTTCTCGGCCTCCGACATCCGCATCAGCACCAAGGCCGCCGCCCCGTCCGAGATGGAGGAGGAGTTGGCCGCCGTCACCGTGCCGCCGTCGCGGAAAGCCGGCTTCAGGCTGCCGATCTTTTCCGGTGTCGCCTTGCCCGGCTGCTCGTCGATGCTCACCACCGTCTCACCCCTACGGCCCTTGATGCTGACCGGCACCACCTCCTTTGCGAAGGTGCCGTCGGTCACGGCGGCGCGGGCGCGGGTCAACGACGCGACGGCGAAATCGTCCTGGGCCTGCCGGGTGAACTGGTAATGCTGGGCCGTGTCCTCGGCGAAGGTGCCCATCAGCCGCCCCCGGTCGTAGGCATCCTCCAGCCCGTCGAGGAACATGTGGTCGTAGACCCGGCCGTGCCCCATGCGGTAGCCGGAGCGGGCGCGGTCCAGCAGGTACGGCGCGTTGGTCATGCTCTCCATGCCGCCGGCCACCATGATGGCGTTGGCGCCGGCCGCGATCAGGTCGTGCGCCAGCATCGCCGCCTTCATGCCGGAGCCGCACATCTTGTTGATGGTGGTGCAGCCCACGGCTTCCGGCACCCCGGCGCCGAGCGAGGCCTGCCGGGCCGGCGCCTGCCCCTGCCCCGCCGGCAGGACGCAGCCCATGATGACCTCCTCCACCGCGTCCGGCGCGAGGCCGGCGCGCTCCACCGCCGCCTTGATGGCGGCGGCACCGAGCTGATAGGCGGCAAAGGAGGCAAGGTCGCCCTGAAAACCGCCCATGGGCGTGCGGGCGGCGGCGGCGATGACGATGGGATCGCTGGTCATGTCTTGTCCCTCCCGCTCAGACGGTTTCGCCGAACAGCTCGCGGCCGATCAGCATGCGGCGGATTTCCGAGGTGCCGGCGCCGATCTCGTAGAGCTTGGCGTCGCGCAGCAGGCGACCCGTCGGGAATTCGTTGATGTAGCCGTTGCCGCCCAGGCACTGGATGGCCTCCAGCGCCATCCACGTCGCCTTCTCGGCAGCATAGAGAATCACCCCGGCGGCGTCCTTGCGGGTGGTTTCGGCACGATCGCAGGCTTGCGCCACGGCGTAGGAATACGCGCGGCAGGCGTTCCATGTGGTGTACATGTCCGCCAGCTTGCCCTGCATCAGTTGAAAGGTGCCGATGGGCTGTCCGAACTGCTCCCGGTCGTGGACATAGGGCAAAACCACGTCCAGGCACGCCCGCATGATGCCGAGGGGACCACCTGACAACACGACGCGCTCGTAGTCCAAACCGCTCATCAGCACCCTAACGCCCTGGCCCTCGCGGCCCAGGACGTTCTCTTCCGGCACCTCGCAGTCCTCGAACACCAATTCGCCGGTGTTGGAGCCGCGCATGCCGAGCTTGTCCAGCTTCTGCGCCACCGAGAAGCCCTTGAATCCCTTCTCGATCAGGAAGGCGGTGATGCCTTTCGAACCGGCGGCGGGGTCGGTCTTGGCGTAGACCACGATCACGTCGGCCTCGGGGCCGTTGGTGATCCAGAATTTCGTACCGTTAAGGACGTAACGGTCGCCCTTCTTTTCGGCCTTCAGCCGCATCGCCACCACGTCGGAACCGGCACCGGGCTCGCTCATGGCCAGCGCCCCGACGTGCTCGCCGGTGACCAGCTTGGGCAGGTAGCGGTGCTTTTGCTCAGGGTTGCCGTTGCGGCGGATCTGGTTGACGCACAGGTTGGAGTGCGCGCCATAGGACAGGCCCACCGAGGCCGAGGCGCGGCTGATTTCCTCCATGGCGATGATGTGTTCAAGGTATCCCAGGCCGGAGCCGCCGTACTCCTCCTCCACGGTGATGCCAAGCACGCCGAGGTCGCCCATCTTGCGCCAGAGATCGGCGGGAAACTCGTTCTCGCGGTCGATGTCGGCGGCGCGCGGCGCGATTTCCGCGTCGGCGAAGGACTGAACCGACTGACGGATCATGTCGGCGGTTTCGCCGAGATTGAAGTTCAGGGTCGGGAAATCGACGAGCATCGGGCGTTCCTCGGGTCTTATCGGAAGAGATTGGGTGGGGAGCGGCATGAGGTCCTAACAGTGCAACCCTTTAGGAGGAATTCCGCCCCCCACCCCCGGCCCCTCCCCGGCGGGGGAGAGGGGCAAGCGCATCACTTCATGTTGATGATGATGGTCTTCTTGTGCGTGAAGTGTTCCAGCATGGACTCGAGGGAAGCCTCCTTGCCCAGGCCCGACGCCTTCACCCCGCCGTAGGACAGGTTCGGCTGCACCACGAGGTTCTGGTTGACCTGGACGAAGCCGGCCTCCAGCCGCCGGGTGGCGTCCAGGGCGGTGCGCAGGTCGCGGGTCCACACCGTGGCGGCCAGGCCGTACTCGCTGTCGTTGGCGTCGGCGATCACCTGCTCGTAGTCGCTCCAGCGGATAACGCAGCAGACCGGCCCGAAGATTTCCTCGCGCGCCACCCGGTCCTTGTTGGTGACGCCGGTGATGATGTGCGGCTGGAGGAACCGGCCCTTCTTCAGCGCCGGATCGTCCGGCACCCGGCAGAGCGTGTGGACCTCGGCCCCCGTGGTCTCGCGGGCAAGCTGGATGTAGGACTGCACCCGCTCCATCTGCTGGGCCGAGATGATGGTGCCGATGTCGGTCTTCTCATCGAGCGGATCGCCCATTACCAGGGTTTCCACCTTGGCCTTCAGCTTCTCGACGAAGGCATCATGCACGCTGTCGTGGACGAAGATGCGGCTGGCGGCGGTGCAGCTCTGGCCCTGACGGGTGAAGCGCATGCCGGCGACGGCCCCGGCGATGGCCTGATCCAGATCGGCGTCGGCCATGACGATCATCGGGCTCTTGCCGCCCAACTCCAGCGTCACCGGGATCAGCTTCTCGGCGGCGGCCTTGTAGACGATGCGCCCGGTTTCGACCGAGCCGGTGAAGGTCACCTTCTTAACGTCCGCATGCGCCACCAGCGGCGCGCCGCACTCCGGCCCGAAGCCCGAGAGGATGTTGACCAGACCCGGCGGCAGGATGGTGTTCATGATCTGCACGACGCGCAGCACGGTCAGCGGCGCTTCCTCGGCCGACTTGATCACCACCGCGTTCCCCGCCACCAGCGCCGGCGCCATCTTCATCGCCATCAGCAGCAGCGGCACGTTCCACGGGATGATGGCGCCGACCACACCCAGCGGCTCGGGCACGGTCATGGTCAGCATGTCGGGGTTGAAGGGCACCGTCTCACCCTTCAGCTCCGAGCCCAGCCCGCCGAAGAACACGAACATGTCGGCCAGCACCGACGCCTCGACGCGGGATTCCGTGCGCAGCGCCTTGCCGGTTTCCAGCGCCACCAGCCGGCCCAACTCCTCCACCCGCTCGGCCAGCGCCCGGCCGCACTCGGCCACCAGCTTGCCGCGCTGGCGCGCCGGCATCTTGGCCCATTCCTTCTGCGCCGCCTTGGCCGCCTTGACGGCGGCATCCACGTCGGCGGCCTCGCCGAAGGCGGCCTGGGCAACTTCCTCGCCAGTGGCGGGGTTCACCACCGCGAAGGTCTTGCCCGAAGCGGCGGGGCGGAAGGCACCGCCGATGAAGTGCTTGCCGGAAAGCTCGCGGGCGAGGGCCTTGGGGTCAAGCTGGAGGGCGATGTCGGCGCTCATGGCTTTCTTCTTTCGGTTCTAATCTTTCAGGAACGGGTGTCTTCGATAACCTTGCCGTCGTTGGGCAGGCTGCCGGGAACGAGAATCTCCACCGCCCCCTTCATCTTGGTGACGGCCTGGAGCGCCTGGGCGACGGCCTCGCCCAGCCCCGGATCGTCGCCCAGCGCCTCGCAGTGCAGGGTCATGGTGTCGGCGGCATCAAAGCGCCCGACGACAAGGCGCGCCCGGACGACCTCGGGAAAACGCTTGACCAC
Organism: Azospirillaceae bacterium; assembly: GCA_035627075.1. GTDB lineage: Bacteria > Pseudomonadota > Alphaproteobacteria > Azospirillales > Azospirillaceae > DASPMK01. The sequence continues at coordinate 13,212 of DASPMK010000292.1, read as the reverse complement.
CTCGGCCACCTGATGCGGGTGGACGAACATGCCCTTGACCTTGGTGGTCTGGTCGGCCCGGCCCATCCAGCCCTTGAGGCGCATGTTGGTGCGCCCGCACGGGCTGAAGCCGGGCAACATCGCCGACAGATCGCCGGTGGCGAAACGGATCAGCGGATAGGCGTGGTGGAAGGTGGTGACCAGCACCTCCCCGACCTCGCCGTCGGAAACCGGGTCGCCGGTGCCGGGGCGGACAATTTCAACGATCACCCGCTCGTCCACCACCAGCCCCGCGCGGGCCGGCGTCTCGTAGGCGATGCACCCCAGGTCGGCGGTGCCGTAGCTCTGGTAGACCTCGATGCCGCGCGCCTCGTAAAAGGCGCGGGCATCGGGCAGAAAAGCGCCGCCGGTGACATGGCCCAGCGTCAGCGACGACACGTCCAGACGAAGTTCGTCCGCCTTCTCCAGGATCACCTTCAGGAAATCCGGCGTGCCGACATAGCCCCGAGGCTTCAGTTGCGCCATGGCCTGGGCCTGAAGCTCGGTGTTGCCGACGCCGGCCGGGATCACCGCCGCCCCCAGCGCGTGTGCCCCGGTTTCGAACATCGAACCGGCGGGGGTGAAGTGATAGGCGAAGCAGTTTTGCACGATGTCGCCGCGCCGGAAGCCGGTGGCGAACAGCGCGCGGGCGTAGCGCCAGGGGTCGGCACCGTGCGGCTCGGGATCGTAGATCGGCCCGGGCGAAGCGAAGATCCGCGCCAGTTCCCCCGGCTTCACCGCCGCCAGCCCGCCGAACGGCGGCTCGGCCTTCTGCCGCTCGATCAGCTCGGATTTGCGGGTGACCGGCAATGCTGCAAGGTCGGCGCGGCCCCGGATCGCGATGGGGTCGATCCCGGCCAGCATGCCGGCGTAATAGGGCGCGTGCGTGCGGGCGTGGATCAGTTGGGCCGGCAGGGCCGCGAACAGGGCGGCCTCGCGCTGGCTGGGCGTGCGCGTCTCAAGCGCGTCGTAAAACACCGGCGTCTCCCCTTCTTGTCCTTAAAGCCAGCGTTTGCGGCGCTTGTAGCTCTTGATGTTCTTGAAGCTCTTGCGCTCGTGGCCGCCGCCGCCGAGGTAGAACTCCTTGACGTCCTCGTTGTTGACCAACTCCTCTGCGGTGCCGTCGAGCACCACCTTGCCCTGCTCCATGATGTAGCCGTAGCTGGCGGCCTGAAGCGCCATCCGCGCGTTCTGCTCCACCAGCAAGATGGTGATGCCGAGATCCTGGTTGAGCTGGCGGATGATGGAGAACACCTCCTTCACCATCAGCGGCGACAAGCCCATGGACGGCTCATCCATCAAGATCAGCTTGGGCCGCGCCATCAGCGCCCGGCCGATGGCCAGCATCTGCTGCTCGCCGCCCGACAGGTATCCGGCGAGCCCGGTGCGCTCCTTGAGGCGCGGGAAGTAGTGGTAGACCAGATCGATGTCGTCGTTCACTCCGCCGTCGCGCCGGGTGAAGGCGCCCAGCCGCAGGTTCTCCAGGCAGGTCATGTCGGCGATGATGCGGCGGCCCTCCATCACCTGGAAAATGCCGCGCCGGACGATCTTGTCCGGGTCGATGCCGTTGATACGCTCGCCGTCGAAGACGACGTCGCCGCGCGTGACCTCGCCGTCCTCGGTCTTCAACAGGCCCGAGATGGCCTTCAGCGTGGTGGACTTGCCGGCGCCGTTGGCGCCCAAAAGCGCCACGATCTTGCCCTTGGGCACATCCAGCGACAATCCTCTCAGCACCAGAATGACATCGCTGTAGACCACCTCGATGTTCTTCACCGAGAGCAGGATTTCGGCCGTGTCGGCAACCGGCGCGGTGGCGGCATGGGTCATGGCTCATCCCTCAAGGAACGGGTTCCACGGGCATTGCCGGGGGCGCGAAGCCCCCGGCTTTCCTCTCATCACCAGCCCAGCCACTCGGGCTTGCGCGGCACGTCGACGGTGGCGACCTTCTCCAGCTTCACGGCGCCGGACTTGACCAACTGATCCACCGGCGCCTCGGTCGCGCCCGAAACCGCCGCGCGGTACAGGTTGACCTTGGTGGTGCCGCGGTGGTCGTTCTCGGTCCAGGTCGAAGGCTCGCACACGCCTTCCAGGCCCGCCGGTACCCACTCCTTCTTCTGGTACATGCCCTTTTTGATGTTGGGGCCGGTGATGCCGCCGTTCTTGGCCGCCCACTCCATGGCCTCCTTCATGTAGAAGGCCGAGCAGACGGCCGGGATGTAGTGGACCGGCCGGTAGGCGTTGCCCGTGGCGTCGGTCATCTTGGAGACGGCCTGCACCGTCTTCATGCCCGGCGCGTCGCCGCCCCAGACGGCGCCGGTGCGCACCGGGAAGACCACGCCGTTGGCGGCGGCACCCGCGGCCTTCATGGCGTTCTCGTCCATGCCCCAGACATTGGCCAGGAACTGGGTCTGCACACCCACGGTCTGGCACGCCTTGAGCACGGAGATGTTCGAGCCGCCGGTGTTGCCCAGGTAAGCGTAGTTGGCACCGGCCTCCTTCACGGACAGGCACTGGGCGGTGTAGTCGCCCGGCGTCAGCGCGAACTGGATCGCCGGCAGCACGTCGAAGCCCAACTCCTTGGCCAGTTCCTCGCCCGCGGCCTTCGGCGCGTTGGGATAGGGATGGTTGGCGCCCATGTGGACATACTTGGGCTTGCCCGAGCCGCCCTTCTTCTTCCAGTCCTCGGCCGCCCAGGTCAGCATGGCGCGCAACGCGTCGGAATATGAGGGGCCGTAGAAGAAGTTGTAGGGGGCGGCCTTTTCCGATTTCTCGCCCTTGCCGGTCGGATCGGTGAGCGCACCGGCGTAGGAGCCGGAGAAGTACGGGATTTCGTCCTTGGCAACGAAGGTGATGAGGGCTTCGGTGTCGGCCGTGCCCCAGCCCTGGATCGCCGCGACCTTGCTCGATCCCGACGACCACTTCTTGTACTGGCTGATGGCGCGCGGCGCCTGGTACGAGTAGTCGACGGTTTCCACGGCCATTTGCTTGCCGGCCACCCCGCCCTGGGAATTGATGTAGGCGAGCGCGTCGGCGACGCCCTGGCCGAAAGGCTGGCCGACGTCGGACGTCCCACCGGAGTAGTCGGCGAGATGGCCGACCGGGATCTTCTCCTGCGCCAGCGCGGCCCCGGAAAGCGCGACGGTCGCCACGGCGGCAAGCAGTGCGGTTTTAAGCATCATGGGTGGTTTCCTCCGGTTTGTTCGTTACGGGCGGCTTTGATTTTTTGAGTGCCGCCTCAGGATTTGTTTTTTCGCTCCGCCTCAGTGCGAGAACGGGTAGAGCTTCCAGTAGGCTTTGATCTGCTTCCAGCGGTGCGCCAGCCCATCGGGCTCGAAGATCAGGAACAGGATGATGGCGGCCCCGATGGCCATTTCGCGCAGGTATGCGATGGAGTCCTTGAGGTTCAGCGCCCGGTCGATGGCCGTACCGGCCAGCTGATCGGTCAGCCCCGTCATCACCTCGGGCAGCAGCACCATGAAGGCGGTGCCCATCAGCGTGCCCATGATCGAGCCCAGGCCGCCGATAATGATCATGCCCAGGAACTGGATCGAGAACAGGATGGTAATGGCCTCGACCGACACGAACTGGAGATAGTGGGCATACAGCGCCCCGCCGATGCCGGCGTAGAACGCGGCGATGCCGAAGCTCATCGTGCGGTACTTGGTGAGGTTGATGCCCATCATCTCGGCGGAGAGATAATGGTCGCGCACCGCCACCAGCGCCCGGCCGTCGCGTGAGCGCATGAGGTTGGTGGCGAAGATGTACATCACCACCACGTAGGCCAGCGCCAGATAGAAGTACTTCTGGTCGTTGTCGAACTCGAACCCGAACAGGGTCGGGGTCGCGGCCATGGCGCCGGCCACGCCGCCGGTGAACCAGTCGGCCCGCGCGAAGAAGTCTTCCAGGATGACCTGCGCCGCCAGGGTGGCGATGGCGAGGTACAACCCCTTCAGCCGGGCCGCCGGGATGCCGAACACCATGCCCACCGCCGTGGTCATCACGCCGGCCAGCGGAATGGCCAGCATCACCGGCACCCCCCAATGCTCGGCGAGATAGGCCGAGGAGAAGGCGCCGAAGCCGAAGAAGGCGGCGTGGCCGATGGAGATCTGCCCGGTGAAACCGACCAGAATGTTCAAGCCCAGGGCGGCGATCGACAGGTAGGCGATCTGGATCAGGATCGACAAGGAATAGTTGTCGAGCACGAACGGCGCCCCGCACGCCAGCACGATGCCGACGATCAGGACGTTCCGGCTGGTGACGGTCGGGAAGATGGTGGTGTCGGCGGCGTAGGTCGTCTTGAAATCGCCGCACGGGATCATGGTTGAGGTGGCCATGGCTTTCAGCTTCCTTCGCTCAAACGCGCTCGATGTCCTTGGTGCCGAACAGGCCGTACGGCTTGATCATCAAGATGATCACCAGCACGTAGAAGGGAGCCACGGCGTACATATTCCCCCAGTTGAGGAACTGGCGGTCGACGAAGTGGGCGCCGTTTTCCAAAAGCCCGATGATGACGCCGCCCAGCACCGCGCCCAGGATGCTGTCCAGCCCGCCCAGGATCACCGCCGGAAACACCTTGAAGCCGAAGGTGGAAAGCGCCGACGACACGCCGTTGACCACGCCCACCACGATGCCCGCCACCGCCGACACCATGGCCGAGATGGCCCAGCTCATGGCGAACATCTGCCGCACGGAGATGCCCAGGGATTGCGCCACCTGCTGGTTGAAGGCGGTGGCCCGCATGGCGAGTCCCAGGCGCGAGTATTTGAAGAACCAGGCGAAGCCCGCCATGATCGCCAGCGAGATGCCCAGGCTCATGAGGTAGACAGTCTGCACCTGCAACCCGAAGACCGATACCGTGGCCGTCTCGAAGATCGGCGGGAACGGCTGGGCGAACACGCCGAACATCCACTTCATCAAGGCCTGGAAGAAGATCGACAGGCCGATGGTAACCATGATCACCGAAATGATCGGCTCGCCGATCATCGGTCTCAACACCGCCACCTGAAGCAGGATGCCGAACAGCATCATGAAACACAGGGTAAAGATGAATCCCCAAAAGAAGGGCAGCTGGAACTTCGTCATCAACCACCAGCAGGCCCAGGCGCCGATCAGCAGAAACTCGCCCTGGGCGAAGTTCACCACCTGGCTGGCCTTGTAGATCAACACGAAGGACATGGCGACGACGCCGTACAGCGCGCCGACGATCAGGCCGTTGATGAAGAGCTGGAAAAGCAGACTGGTGTTCATTATGGCGTTTCCTCCCCGCGGCTTTTTTTATTAACGGCCGTCGTGAACGCAGTTTCGCGCGGGCGGCGGAATGGCCGCACGGTTCGGGATCAGAGGTCGACGCTCCGCATGAGCGGTCGCTTTCAGCCACACCATCATCTCTTCCCTCAGGCGGCGACCGCCGCCGCGGCCTTGGCCGCCGGCGTCGGCAACAGGTCGACCACCTTCAGCGTGGTGCGGATGCGCTGCTTGGTGCCGTCCTGGAAGGCGATGGTGGTATCGACGTCGATGGCCGGCAGGCCGGCGTAGATGCCATCGATGATCGGCGCGTATTTCTCGGCAACCACGCTGCGGCGCACCTTGCGGGTGCGGGTCAGCTCGCCGTCGTCGGCGTCCAGCTCCTTATAGAGCAAGAGGAACTTGGTGATCCGCTGGTGCTCCGGCAGAGAGCGGTTGACCATCTCCACCTCCTGGCGCAGCAGCTCGTAGATCTCGGGCTTGGCCGACAGGTCGGTGTAGGTCGTAAAGCTGATCCGATTCTTCTCCGCCCACTTGGAGACGATGGAAAAGCGAATGCAGATCATGGCCGAGAGGTAGTCGCGCTTGTCGCCCAGAATCACCGCCTCGGCCACGTACGGGCTGAATTTCAGCTTGTTCTCGATGTATTGCGGCGAGAAGCGCACGCCGGTGGCGGTGGTGGCGATGTCCTTGATGCGGTCGATCACCACCAGATGCCCCTTGGCGTCGATGTAGCCGGCGTCGCCGGTGTACATCCAGCCGTCGCGCACGTCCGCCGTCGTCGCCCCCTCGTTCTTGTAATAGCCGGCGAACATATTGGGATGGCGCGCCACGATCTCGCCCATGCCGTGGGCGTCGGGGTTCTCGATGCGCAGTTCCACGCCGGGATCGAAGCCGACGCCGACCGTGTCGAAATCCACGTCGTTGCCGCGATGCACGGTATAGGCGCCCATGGTTTCGGTCTGGCCGTAGATCTGGCGCAACGGCACGCCCAGCGCCTGGAAGAAGCGGAAGGTGTCCGGCCCCAGCGCCGAACCGCCGGTCGCCGCCGATTTCAGGTTGGAAAAGCCCAGCCGGTCACGCAACGCGCGGAACAGGATGACGTCCGCCAGCCACGACCGCCGTCCCTGGTCCAGCGCCTCCAGCCCCAGCTTCATGCCGTAGTTGTAAAGCCACTGCTTCATGGGCGAGGCGTCCATGACGCGCGAGCGCACGTCGGCGGCGATAGACTCCCAGACGCGCGGGGCGAACAGCACGAAACTGGCGCCGATCTCGCGGAAGTCGTGCATCATCGTCTCGGGTTCCTCAACGAAGTTCACGATCATCCGGGCCAGAAGCCCCTGCCCCACCACATAAATCTGCTCCATGATCCATGGCAGCGGCAACACCGAGACGTACTCGTCCCCCGGCGCCTTGGGATCGGCCAGGAGATAGCTGGCGCAATGCTTCAGGATGCGCCCCGCCGGCAGCATGGCGAGCTTCGGATGCGCCGTGGTGCCCGAGGTGGTACACAGCACCGCCACGTCCTCGCCCTTGGTGGCGGCCACCATGCCGGGGTAGACATCGGGCTGCTCGGCATCCAGTTCGTCGCCCAGGCGCACCAGCTCGGTTACCGGCAGCAGGCGCGGGTCCTGGTGCTTTCGCATGCCGCGCGGGTCGGAATAAATGATGTGCTTCACCGAGGGAATGCGGTCGGCGAGGTTCAGCAGCTTGTCCACCTGCTCCTCGTCCTCGGCGAACACCACCGCCACCTCGGCGTAATCGATGAGGTAGGCCACCTCCTCGTCCAGCGCGTCGCGATAAACGCCCAGGCTCAGGGCGCCGACCACATGAGCAGCGATCTCGCCCATCACCCAGTCCGGGCGGTTGTCGCCAAGCAGCGCCACCACCTCCCCCCGGGCGACACCCAGCCGTCTCAGCCCCAGGGCGAAGCTTCTCACCCGGTCGCGGTACTGGGCCCAGGTGATGGCGCGCCAGATGCCGAAGTCCTTTTCGCGCAGCGCCGTGTCGTTGGGGAAGTGGGCGGCGTTGTGCTCCAGCACCTTGGGCAGGGTATCGCAGGACGCGAGATCGGGAAGGGATATCGCCATCATGCCACCTCCGCCATCGAGCCGCCCTCTTCGGCGGGCTTCTCTTCCTCCTCGTCATCGACGCCGAGGTAGGCGCGCCGGACGTGCGGGTCGGCCAACACCTCCTCCGGAAATCCCTCGGCGATCTTGCGGCCGAACTCCAGCACCATCAGCCGGTGCGAGATGTCCATGACCACGCCCATGTCGTGCTCGATCATCACCACGGTCATCCCCCACTCCTCGTTGAGGTCGATGATGTAGCGGGCCATGTCCTCCTTCTCCTCCAGGTTCATGCCCGCCATGGGCTCGTCGAGGAGGATGAGGTCGGGCTTCAGCGCGATGGCGCGGGCCAGTTCCACCCGCTTGCGCAGACCATAGGACAGGGTGCCGGCGGTGGCCTTGCGGACGTGCTGGATTTCCAGGAAGTCGATGATCTCCTCGACCTCGCGGCGGTGCGCCAATTCCTCCGTCCGCGCGCCGGTCAGCCAGTACAGCGAGCCGGTGAGAAAGTTGTTCTTCAAAAGGTGGTGCCGCCCGACCATGATGTTGTCGAGCACGGTCATATGGCCGAACAGTGCCAGATTCTGGAAGGTGCGGCCGATGCCGCGTGCCGCGCGCTGGTTGGGCTTGAGCGCGGAGATGTCGTCGCCCTTGAAGAAGACGCGGCCCTCGGTCGGCGTGTAGCGGCCGGAAATGCAATTGACCATCGAGGTCTTGCCGGCGCCGTTGGGACCGATGATCGAGAACAACTCGCCCTTCTTGATGGAAAAGCTGACGTCGGTGAGCGCGCGCACGCCGCCGAAGCGCAAGGAGATGTTGCGCGCCTCGAAGATCGGCGTCTCGGCGGCGACCGGGCTCATGACCGCCCCCGCAGCATCTTGATGATGCCGGAGAAATCCGTGCCCGCCTCACCGGCGTTGCAGAACAGGGTGTAGAGCTGCGCCGCCTCGCCGCCCAGCGGCAGCGCCGCTCCGCTCACCTGCCCCGCCTCCACGGCGAGCTTGAGGTCCTTCAGCATCATCGCGGCGGTGAAGCCCGGCTGGTAATCGCGGTTGGCCGGCGAGGTCGGCACCGGCCCCGGCACCGGGCAATAGCTGGTGAGAGACCAGCATTGGCCCGACGACTTGGACGCGATGTCGAACAGCTTCTGGTGCTCCAGCCCCAGCTTCTCGGCCAGCGCGAAGGCTTCGCCCGTAGCGATCATCGAAATACCGAGGATCATGTTGTTGCAGATCTTGGCGGCCTGCCCCGTGCCCGGGCCGCCGGCGCTGATCACCGCCTTGCCCATGTGGGCCAGGATCGGCTCGGCCCGCCGATAAGCGTCGTCCGCGCCACCGACCATGAAGGTCAGGGTGCCGGCCTCCGCCCCGCCGACGCCGCCCGACACCGGCGCGTCGACGAAGGCCAGCCCCCTGGCCTCCGCCGCCTTATGAACCTCGCGGGCCGACGCCACGTCGATGGTGGAGCTGTCGATGAGCAGGCTGCCCGGCCGCGCCGCCGCGATGATGCCGCCGTCGCCCAGGTAGACCTGACGGACGTGGGCGCCGGCCGGCAGCATGGTGACCGTCACCTCGGCCTCGCGCGCCGCCTCGGCGGGACTGGACGCCACCTCCGCCCCGACGCCGGAGGCGGCGATCAATGCCGCCTCTACCACGTCGAACGCCCGGACGCGATGGCCAGCCTTCAGCAGGTTGCGCATCATCGGCGCACCCATGTGGCCGAGTCCGATAAAGGCAATGGTCGCCATGAGATAAGGTCCTCCCCAAACTCTTTTTCTCAAGGCGCGCCGGTCGATCGTCCCCCTTAACCTCTGGTGAGATGGCGGGCGATGATGACGCGCATGATCTCGTTCGATCCCTCAAGTATCTGATGCACCCGGAGATCGCGGAAATACCGCTCTATGGGGTATTCCTTGACGTAGCCGTAGCCGCCATGGAGCTGGAGCGCCTCGTTGACCACCTGGAAGCCGACGTCGGTGGCAAAGCGCTTGGCCATGGCGCAATGGACGGTCGCTTCCGGGCTCTTGCGGTCCAGGCTGAACGCCGCCCGGTGCAGCATCAGCCGCGCCGCCTCCAGTTCGGTGGCCATGTCGGCCAGCTTGAACTGCAAACCCTGGAACTGGTTGATCGGCTGCCCGAATTGCCTGCGCTCGGCGGTGTAGGCCAGCGCCTGTTCCAGGCAGGCCCGCGCCCCGCCGACCGAGCAGGCGGCGATGTTGAGACGGCCGCCGTCCAGTCCCTTCATGGCGATCTTGAAGCCGTCGCCCTCGGCGCCCAGCCGGTTGGCCACCGGCACCCGGGCATCCTCGAAGATGACCGCCGCCGTCGGCTGGCTTTTCCAGCCCAGCTTCTTTTCCGGCTTGCCGAAGCTGAGACCCGGCGTGTCCTTCTCGACCACCAGGCACGAGATGCCCTTCGGCCCCGGCTCGCCGGTGCGGACCATCACGACATAGATGTCCGACACGCCGCCCCCGGAGATGAAGGCCTTGGTGCCGTTCAGCACGTAGTGGTCGCCGTCGCGCACGGCGCGGGTGCGCAAGGCGGCGGCGTCGGACCCTGCCCCGGGCTCGGTCAGGCAATAGCTGGCGAAGGTTTTCATGGCCGTCAGATCGGGCACCCAGCGGCGGCGCTGCGCGTCCTCGCCAAAGGTGTCGATCATCCACGTCGCCATGTTGTGGATGGAGATGTACGCGGCCGTCGAGGGGCAGGCGGCCGCCAGCTCCTCGAAGATCACCGCCGCGTCGAGTCGGCCCAAGCCCGAGCCGCCGACATCGTCGCGCACGTAGATACCGGCAAAGCCCAACTCCGCGGCCTTGCGCAGCACCGGAACCGGGAAGATGCCTTCCTCGTCCCAATGTGCGGCATGCGGCGCCATTTCCTCGGTGGCAAAGGCGCGCGCGGTTCCGCGGAAGGCCTCCTGGTCTTCGGAGAGCGCGAAATCCATGGGGCGTTTCCATCCCTATCTGGCTGGCGGTCGTCTCCCGGTCGCGGCCTGGTCAGAGGCACCCCGGGCGATCGCCCCAGCCTTGTTTGTGCCCATTTCTGTAGCACGCTGCATTTTGGCTGTCCATACTTCGTATACGCTTACCCCCATTCTCGTGTGCACAGACTTGTTCGTGGTGTGGATCGGCGCCATTCCTTGTATAGAATGGCGCCGCTCCCGCCCCCGTCGCCCGGAGCCCCGACAAGGACGCGTTCAAATGCCCCAGGATACCGTTACCACAAAGACCGCCACCCGCGCCGACGAGGTCCGCCGGGTCATCGAGGAGGAAATCTTCTTGGGGAAGCTGCGCCCCGGCAGCCGACTGGACGAGGAAACCTTGGCGCAGCGCTTCAACATCTCGCGCACCCCGGTGCGCGAGGCGATTCTTCAGCTGGTTTCCACCGGGCTGGTGGAAAAACGCCCGCGTCAGGGCGCGGTGGTGGCGCCTTTGAATCTGCACCGCATGGTGCAGATGTTCGAGGTGATGAGCGAATCCGAGGGTTTGTGCTGCAAATACGCGGCGCGGCGCATGTCGGCGGAGGAAAAGGAGCGGCTGAAGGAAATCCACGAGGCGTCCAAGCGCCATATGGAAAACCACGAACTGGACGCCTATTACGCGCTGAACCGCCAGTTCCACGAGGCCATCCACCAGGGCTCGCACAACGAGGTGCTGGAGGAAATCGTGCGCGGCCTGTTCGCGCGGCTGGCGCCGTATCGGCGCTACCAGCTCAACCACCCCACCCGCGTCGGCGAATCGTTCGACGAGCACGACGCCGTGGTGCGGGCCATTCTCGCGTCGGACCCGGCCAACGCCTACCACGCCATGCGCAAGCACGTCACCATCCAGGCGGACATCTTCGCCGAGTTCGTGTCCATCATGGGCGGCGCCAGTATGCAAGACATGCGCTGAAAATATACAAACCACTGGCGAATCAGGACCACGCGTGCTACTCCTGAGCCGCCATAAAATAAAGATACGGGGAGGGGAAACCGATCATGACCGAGAACCTGTTCGACCTCTTTCAGAGCCGCTTTCCGGCCGATCGATCCCGCCCCTTCATCGAAACCGACCGGGGCCGCGCCTACAGCTACGCCGATCTGGAAGACATCAGCGGCCGCTACGCCCGGCTGATGGCCGATCTGGGCGTGAAGCCCGGCCACCGCGTGGCGGTGCAGGTGGAGAAGTCGCCCGAGGCGGTGTTCCTCTATCTCGCCTGCATGCGGCTGGGCGCCATCCTGCTGCCGCTCAACACCGCCTACCAGGACGACGAGGTCGAATTCTTCCTGTCGGATGCCGAGCCGTCGTGCGTCGTCGGCCGCCCGGCCAAGGAGACGGGCCTGCGCGTCCTGGCCGACAAGCTCGGCGTGCCGACCGTGCTGACGCTGGCCGACGACGGCCAGGGCGGCACGTTGGTCACCCGCTCGCAGGGCCTCGACCCCGCCTTCCCGACCTCGGCGCGCGGCGGCAACGACACCGCGGCGATCCTCTATTCCTCGGGCACCACCGGGCGGCCCAAGGGCGCGATGATGAGCCACACCAACCTGGGCTCCAACGCGCTGACCCTGCACAAAATCTGGGGCTGGCGGGCCGATGACGTGCTGCTGCACGCCCTGCCGATCTTCCACACCCACGGGCTGTTCGTGGCGATCAACTGCGTCCTGTTGAACGGCTCAGCCATGCTCTTCCTGCCGAAGTTCGACGCCGACACGGTGGTCCGGCTGTTGCCGCGCGCCACTGTGTTCATGGGCGTGCCGACCTTCTACACCCGCCTGCTGTCGATGCCGTCCTTCACCAAGGACGCCTGCCGCACCGTCCGCCTGTTCATTTCCGGTTCGGCGCCTTTGCTGGCCGAAACCCACCGGGCCTTTGCCGAGCGCACCGGCCACGCCATCCTGGAGCGTTACGGCATGACCGAGACGGGCATGTTGACCTCCAACCCGCTGGACGGTGATCGCATCGCCGGCACGGTCGGCTTCCCGCTGCCCGACGTCGAGGTGCGCGTGGCCGCCGAGGACGGCCAAATCCTGCGCCAGGGCGAGATCGGCGTGATCGAGGTGCGGGGACCGAACGTGTTCTCGGGTTACTGGAAGCTGCCGGAAAAGAACAAGACCGAATTCCGCGCCGATGGTTTCTTCATCACCGGCGACATCGGCATGGTGGACGAACGCGGCTATGTCCACATCGTCGGCCGCGCCAAGGACATGATCATCTCCGGCGGCTACAATGTCTACCCCAAGGAGATCGAGGACCAGATCGACCGCATCGACGGCGTGCTGGAGTCGGCCGTGGTCGGCATGCCGCACCCCGATTTCGGCGAGGCCGGGCTGGCGGTGATCGTGCGCAAGCCGGGATTCGACGCGACGCCGACGGCCGATCAGGTGGTTCAGGTGCTACGCGGCAAGCTTGCCAACTACAAAGTCCCCAAGCAGATTGTCTTCGTTCCCGTCCTGCCCCGCAACACCATGGGCAAGGTGCAGAAGAACGTGCTGCGCGCCGATTTCTCCGATGCGTGGGCCACCAACTTCAGGAAGGCATGATGAGCCAAGCCGACGTCCATTTCGCCAAAAAGGGCTCCACCGCCCTCATTACCCTTGACCGGCCGAAGGCGCTGAACGCGCTGACGCTGCCGCAGATCCGCGCGATCACGCCGACGCTGCAAGCCTGGGCCGCCGACGACACGATCCGCGCGGTGGTGATCGAGGGCGCGGGCGAGAAGGCGTTTTGCGCCGGCGGCGACATCCGCGCGCTGTACGACTCGGGCAAGGCGGGCGACCACGCGGCGCAGGCGGCTTTCTTCGGCGAGGAATATCAGCTCAACCGCCTGATCAAGACCTACCCCAAGCCCTACGTGGCGCTGATCGACGGCATCACCATGGGCGGCGGCGTCGGCCTGTCGGT
>DASPMK010000291.1:0-2581 GCA_035627075.1 Azospirillaceae bacterium | reverse complement strand
GGCCGGGGCGCAGCATCCGGCATTCGGCCGGCTGGGGCTCCTTTACCTTCACCACCATGTCAGCCCGTTGCCAGACCTCCGCCGCGCTGGCCACGATCGCCGCGCCGGCGTTGGTGTAGGCATCGTCGTCGAAATCAATCGCCGTGCCGGCCCCAGCCTCCACCAGCACTCGTTGGCCGTGGTGGGTCAGTTCCCGCACCGACGCGGGTGTCAGTCCCACCCGGTATTCGTGATTTTTGATCTCTTTCGGTACGCCGACCAGCATCACGCGTCTCCCCGCGGCACAATGGGTTTGTTGATACCTAAAGATATGGTGGCCTCTTCCCCGTTCCGACAGAGGGAGCGAGCGGCGGGCGAGCAACTGTTGGTAGTGATAATTGGTGATTGTTTGGTTGCTAGCCATTAGGCAATATAACCTTTGAGCACTGTACTCAAATCGCAAAAGATCATAAACATGTCGGCAAACTTGTCCTGGACAATAAAACACAGGCCGAAAATGGCCCCGGGATAAATATCTGATCGACCCGATTATGTATATTGACTTGATTTCTGTTAGTCAAAATCGCCGGGTTTGTCGGATAATAATACTTTAGGGAGGGACGTCCGGGCTGGACGAAACGAAATCGAGGAGCAGCGATAATGGCGAACGAGAAGGATAATCCCACCGCGACCCGTGACGCCGGTGGGCACAAGGAGGGGACTGAGGACAAGGCGCGCGAGGCGGGGCGGGATACCCAGGCCGCGACGCGCCGTGCCGCCGAGGCGGCACGCGAGATCAGCGAGGACACCGGTCGCACTGGAAGGGGCGCCACCGAACAGACCGCCGACATGGGCCGGCGCACGGCGCGGGCCGGAAGTGAAATGTCCGAGCGGGCAGGGGAAACCCTGCGGGACACGGCTCAGACGGCGACCGGCACCGCCCAGCGCATGAGCGAGCAGGCCGCCGATCAGTTTGGCCGCATGTTCGGGTTGAGCGCCCGGACATCGGAGGAGGTTGCGCAGCAGACCTCGCAGAACCTGGACGTCATGCTGCAGTGCAGTTCCATCCTGGCCGACGGCTTTCAGAATATCTGGCGTGAGTGGATGAACTACACTCAGGAAGCCATGCAGAAGAACGTGAATGGCCTCAATAACATGATGCGCAGCCGCTCGGTGCATGACTTCATGGCGGCGCAGAGCGACCTAATGCGCGATGAGATGGAAACCCTGCTCCAAAGCAGTGTCAAGATCTCGGAAATGTCGGCACGGGTGGCCAACGACGCGGCCACCCGCATTAACCACATGCGCGGCAGCGAGGAAGGACAAGGGCAGCGCCAACACCAGCAGCACCAACAGCCGCAGCGTCGCCGCGCCTGATCTTCCTTGTTTATCCATGCGAACGACGCCCCCGGCTGGCCGGGGGCGTTTCTTATTGTCGGGAAGAGGGGTCCGGGACGATCCATTCGACCCGGCCGCCCCCGGCCGGCGCCCCCAGGGCGCGATGCAGGGCGGGCAGAACCCGCCCCAGCGTGATGTCCAGTTGCCACGGCGGGTTTACCAGGATCATGCCGCAGCCGCTGAGACGGAAGGGATCATCCTCCGGCAGAATGGTTAATTCCACCGCCAGGGTCTTCGGAATGGCGGCGTCTTCCAGCGCCTGATGAAAGCGCCAGATCAAGGCCCGCTCCTTGATCGGATACCACAGCGCATACTGGCCGGTGGGCCAGCGCTTGTGGGCGGCCTTGAGGCCGGCAACCATGCGCGCGAACTCGTCCGGAGTTTCGAAGGGCGGGTCCACCAGCACGAGGCTGCGCTTCTCCTTGGGCGGCAGATGAGCCTTCAAGGACTGATAAGCGTCCTGGTGGTGGACGGCCACTTGCCGGTCACCCCGGAACTCGCGCTTGAGGGTGACGGCATCCTCGGGGTGGAGTTCGGCAAGGATCAGGCGGTCGGAAGGCCGCATCAGCGAGCGGGCAACGCGCGGCGAGCCGGGATACCAGCGTAACGGCCCCGCTTCCGGGTTGAGGGCGCGCACCACGTCAAGGTAGGGGGCGAGTTCCGGCGGCAGGTCGGGGGCCGCCAGCAGGCGGGCGATGCCGCTTTCGTACTCCCGCGTCTTGCCGGCCTCGATCGAGGACAGGTCGTAGCGGCCGATGCCGGCATGGGTGTCGAGGACGACGAAGGGCGTGTCCTTGCGCCGGAGGTGCTCCAGGAGGAGCGCCAGTACGGTGTGCTTCAGGACGTCGGCGAAGTTGCCCGCGTGGTAGATGTGCCGGTAATTCATGGTGGCCGGTTATGTAGACCAGCCGGCCCGGCGTGCCAAGTGCCGCTAAACCGATCAGTTGGTGGAGGCGACCTGAGACTGGCGAAAGGCCCGGCGGGTTTCCGGCGCGATCTCCGCCTGTTCGATGCTTCGGCACTCGGAGCCGTCGATCAGTTTGGCGTTGGTGCGGTCGAGTTCGGAGAGGTGGTGCCAGACCTTGCAGAGATAGGCGGTCTGCTGTTTGCGGCTGCCGCCCTGGTAGCGGGCGATGGCTTCGCTCCATGCCCCGGTTTCGGAGCGCAGGCGGACCAGCATGCGGCCGGCATACAGGACGTTGGA
>DASPMK010000290.1:0-7171 GCA_035627075.1 Azospirillaceae bacterium | reverse complement strand
GGGGAGAAGAGGAGCGATGCGCTCCCATTGATCATCGCGCAATACCATCCGATCCAAGGCCACCTCCCTTTTGGTAGCCTTGAATCAAATTTCCCACCTCAAGGGAATCCCCTACCGCTCCTGAATGTCAACAGACCCTAGCCGATTGCCCGACCTGCCGCGAAATCTCGCCGATGGAGCCGGCCATTTCCTCGGCCGAGGCGGCGACCGTCTGGACGTTGGCGGCGGTCTGCTCGGTGGACGCGGCGACGGCAGTGGCCTGGGAGCGCGACTGCTCGGCCATCGAGGACAGGCTCGCGGCGTTTGACTGAAGCTCGGTCGCGGCCGAGGCGACGAGCTGCACCATCGTCTTGACCTGAGCTTCGAATTGATCGGCCATGCTGTTCATGGCCTGCTTGCGGTCGGCGGCGGCACGGGCTTCGGCGGCCGTGGCCTGCTCCTCCATTTCGCGGTTGCGGATGAGGTTGTCCTTGAAGACCTGCATGGTGGCGGCGATGTCGCCGATCTCGTCCTTGCGACCGATGCCGTAGATCGAGACGCTCACGTCGCCACCGGCCAGCCGGCGCAGGCAGCCGACAGCCGCCGCGATGGGCTTGGCGATGGCGTACTGGGCCAGCAGATAACCGACGACGATGCCGCCGAGGACGCCCAGGCTCGCCACCACCAGCATCAGGCTTCGGGCGCGGTCCCCGTTTTCCTTGACCGTGCCGGCGATAGTGCCGGCCTTATCGGCCGAATAGTCCGCGTATTGCTGAACCGCGTCGCGCAGAACCTCGGCCTTGGCGCGGCTGGTCATCGCCGAATCCCGGATCGCCTTTTGCGCATCATTGACCGTTACTTCCGCGCCGTTGCGCTTGGCGGTGGCCAGGGTAGCGTTCAATTCGGGCATGTAGATCTTGTAGGCCCTCTCGACGGCATCAAGCATTTCCTTCTGCCGGGAGTCGGCGGTGGCCTTCAACTCGACCAGCCGCTTTTCCATGACGCCGCGTTCCCCGGCGATAAAGGTTTCCACGGCCTTCATGGTTTCGGTGGAAGGATCAAGCGCCAGCCGGAACTCGGCCCGGTTGAGAGCCAGTACATTCTGGTTCAGCCGGGCGCCCAAAAGGGCTTCATCCCCGGCCAGATCCACCTCGCTCGCCCCTTCGCTTATGTCCTGTATGGTGAAGATGCCCTCCGCGCTGACGAAGAGCGTCACACCCGTCAGAATGCCCACCAGAAGGAACAGCTTATAGACGATTCGCCAGCTGCTGAGGCTCATCCTTTTCTCCCCGCATCCCGCCCGCCGGCAAGGCGTGCGCGCTGCGCCGCGTTGTTAGCCCGTCCAATAGCTTGGGCGTCAAAGCGTGCGGCGCAATACGGGATTACCCGTAAAGAGTGCAAATCCTCTTGAAATTACAATGGCACGCCCGACAATCCGTCAACCGATCAATGTCCGCCAGAGCTCGGGATCGGTAGCGCCTTCGGTGGCAAAGACCAGGACACGGGACTCCGGTCCCAACCCAAGCGCGGCGCGGGCTTGCGCGTCGGATGCCGCCGACATCAAACCGGCCAGCCCGGCCACTCCCGCTTCCCCGACCATCCGCGGCGGATTCCCCGCTGCCATCCGGCGCATCGCCGCGACGGCGGCCTCGTCGGGCAAGGTGAGGAAGGCGTCTCCCCCCTCCTCCAGGATAGCCCAGGCGAGCGGAGAAACCTCGCCGCAGGCAAGACCGGCCATCACCGTGTCAAGCTTGCCTTCGGCCGGGGTCAGGCATCCGGCGACAGCGCTGCGGTAGTGGCAATCGGCCTTGTCGGGCTCCACCACCACGAACCGCGGACGCTCCGGCCCCAACGTTTCCCACAGATGGCCGGCGACGGCGGCCGGCAATGCTCCCACGCCGGCCTGGACGAAAACATGCGTCGGCCGTTCATCGGCCGGAAGTTGCTCCAGCACCTCCTCGACCATCACCGTGTAGCCCTGCATGACGTCGCGGGGGATGTCCATATAGCCGGGCCAGGTGGTGTCGGAGACGATATGCCAGCCGTTGAGCCGGGCGTTGATCGCCGCCTCGCGCACGGCCTCGTCGTAGGTGCCGTCGATGCGGATGACGTGGGCGTCCAGATTCTCCAGCGCCCGCTGGCGGCCGGCGCTGACACCGGCGTGGATGTGGATGACGGCATTGCAGCCGAAGGTCCCCGCGCCCCAGGCAACGGAGCGGCCGTGATTGCCATCGGTGGCGCAGGTGACGGTGACGCCCTGGGTCACGCCGAGCCAACGCCCGGCGGCAAGGTCGCCGGCGTCCACCACCACACCCGGCACCTTGGCCTCGACCTCGCGCTTCAATAGGCGGAAGACGGCGTAGGCACCGCCCAGCGCCTTGAAGCTGCCCAGGCCGAACCGGCCCGATTCATCCTTGATCCACAGACGGCCAATTTCCGCCTCCGACGCCAGATCGGGGCGATCGAGCAGCGGGGCCGGGGCGTATTCGGGCCAGGTGGCGATCTCATCCCGCGCGGCGGCAAAGCCCGTCCGGCTCACGATGGACCGCCGTGCCGCGCCATAAGCGAGGCCGGCGGAGGCGCGCGGGTTGATGAACAGGCCCGAAGGCCGAGGCCAGACGGCCATTTGGTCAGGCCATGGTCAAAATGGTGGACAGCTTGTCTTTGAGGATCGCCGGGGTCACCGGCTTCAGCAGGAAGTGCTCGGACCCGAAACCACGCGCCGCGGACAGGGACTCCTGGTCAATCAGGTTGGTGATGAACACCACGGGCAGCTTCTTCCGCTCGCCCTCGGCGGTTTCGCGCAACTGCTGAAGGAAGGTGAGCCCGTTCATCGGTTTCATCTGGATATCACAGACGATAACGTCCGGGTTCAGATCATGCACCGCCGTCAGGCCTGTCGACCCGTCTTCCGCCTGATAAACCTCCTTGAAGCCCAGGTTGCCAAGCATCCGGGCAAGCACGGTCCGCGTGAACTTTTCATCGTCGATCACCAACGCGGAATAGTTCTGGAAGGAGGTATCCGTCATCCTGAGACTCCTTAGCACCACGCCCCCGGATTACCGTCATTCCTTTTCGGGGGCAAGGAAACATTGCCGACGAACGACACCCATCGGACTGCACGAATAAGTTTATAGCTCCGCCAGATACCCTTCAACCCGGACGAGAGCCGAGCGAATCGCTCCATCCTGCCGCATGGCGGTATCGTGATCGCCCTCGACGATGCGTTTTTCCAATCCGGCGGCGATCTCGGCCAATTCGCGGGCGCCCACGCTCTTGGCCGCGCCGGCGATCTTGTGCGCGAGAGCGCGTGCTTCGGCGAAATCCGCCGAGGCCAAGGCGGCGTGCAACTCCCCGGCCATCCGCGCCACATCGGTCTGGAAATCGCCGAGCATGGCCCGAACCTCGTCGGTCAGGCCACCGAAAACCTCCAGGATCATCGACAGGTCCACCACCGCCTCCGCCGCCATGGAGGACTGGGCCGGGACGATCTTCACGAGGTCCGCGGGCATCTCTTCAAAATCCTCGTCGGCCGGCATCGTCTGCGCCAGCCAGTGCTTCAACACACCGTCAAGCCGGGCCATTTCCACCGGCTTGGTCAGATAATCGTCCATACCGGCCTTGCGACAGCGCTCCGACTCGCCGGCGAGCGCCCCGGCGGTCAGGGCGATGATCGGCAGCCTGGGCACCGCCGTTCCCACCTCTCCCCTGGCAACCTCCGCGGCACGGATGCGCCGGGCCAGTTCATAGCCGTCCAGGCGCGGCATATGGCAGTCAGTCAGCAGCAGGCTGAAGCGCCCCGTCTGGAGTTTCTCCCATGCCCCCTCGCCGTCCTCGGCCAGATCGACCCGATAGCCCAGATGCTGCAACAGCTTGCGGATGACCAACTGGTTGGTGGCGTTGTCCTCGGCCACCAGCACCGGATCGGCGGCGTCGATCAGCCGCGCGGTGGCCTGGGCGCGGGCCTCGGCCTCGGCCTCGCTCTTCGAGCGAAGCACCAGACGGCCGGCGGCGACGGCGACGGCGTTCGCGAGATGGCTGCGGACCACCGGCTTGGCGACCACGGTGCTCATGCCGAATTTCCGCACCGCTTTGACGAGGTCGGTGCGCTCCCGGCCGGTGAGGAACACCATGGGCAGTGACCGGCCTGCCTCGCCGTCCCGCACCGCGCGCACCAGATCGAGACCGGACACGCCGCTGCCCAAGGTTTCGTCCACCACCGCCACGTCATAGGGCCGGTTCTGGCCGTCCGCCTTGCGCAGCGCCTGTACCGCGGCATCAAGGGTGGCGACCTCCGCCACCGCCGCGCCCGCCGCCCGAAGATAGGTAACGCCGACCTCCCGCGCCAACGCGTTGCCGGCAGCCATCACCACCTGAAGCCCGGCAAGCTCCGGCGCTGGTGCCGTGTCCCGGTCTTCCCCCTCCTTCAGCGGCAGGCGGAACCAGAAGGTGGACCCTTTGCCCGGCACGCTGTTCACACCGATGTCGCCGCCCATAAGGTCCCCCAGGCGCTTGCAGATGGCCAGCCCCAGGCCGGTTCCGCCGTAGCGCCGGGTGGTCGAGGTATCGGCCTGGGTGAAAGCCTGGAAGATGTGGCCCTGCTGCTCCGCCGACATGCCGATGCCGGTGTCCGTCACCTCGAACCGGATCGGAACGCGCCGCGCGCCGTCCGTTTTCTCGGCTATGCCGTCGACGGTAACACGTATGGCAACGTGCCCCTCCGCCGTGAACTTGATGGCGTTGCCGGCGAGGTTGAGAAGGATCTGGCGCATGCGCACGGGGTCGCAACACACCACCGTCGGCACGTCGGGAGCGATGAAGGTGACCAGTTCCACCTCCTTCTCCCGCGCCTTGATGGCAACGAGGTCGGCCACCGCCTCCACCAGCTTCTCGACCGCGATCTCCACCTCCTCGATCACCAGCTTGTCGGCCTCGATCTTGGAGAAGTCGAGGATGTCGTCGATGATGGTCAGAAGCATCGTCGCCGAATCCTGGCAGACCGACACCAGCTCCGCCTGTTCGGCGTTGAGCCGGGAGGAACGCAGCAACGCCAGCACGCCCAGCACCCCGTTCATCGGCGTGCGGATCTCATGGCTCATCGCCGCCAGGAACGCGGACTTGGCGTGAGTGGCCTCCTCCGCCTGCTCCTTGGCGTTTTCCAGCTCCCGCGTCCGCACGGCCATCTGCCGGATCATCTCGTTGTAGGCATCGATCACCTGCCCCATCTCATCCCGCGATGTCCAGCGCACGGGCATGCGGATGCTGGCCTTGTCGGCCAACTGGATCGAGCGCATCAGCCGTTTCAGCGGCACGCCGATGGTCATGCGCAACGCCGCCACGGCCGTCACCACCATGGCCAGCATCAACACAAGCAGAAGCGAGAGATTGTTGTAGAGGGACTTGGACAGCTCCCGGTAAATCGGCTCCCGCGTGAAGACCACGGCCAACCGCCCCACCATCTGCCGGTCGAGCATGATATCGCGGGCGACCATGCGATCGGCCGGCACACCTTCGGCACACCCCACCGCCGGCCAGGCGAACATGCGCTTCAGGAGGTCATCGTAGGCCTCCACGCACGCGATTTCGGAATGGGCCGAGGTGGCGTTGAGAATTTTTTGGCTGTTGAGGCGATCAAGATTCCACAGCGGCTCGGCCAGGGCCTGGGCGTGGCTTTCGGCGATCTCGCTCACCTTGGCCAGCAGCGCCGCGTTCAGCGCCTGATAGTTGATCCAGGCGAAGAAGCCGGAAAAGCCCGCCATGCACAGCGCCACCACCGGAACGACGATGAGCAGGAACTTTACCGAGACGTGCCGAATCGAATTCCACATGAAGCCGTATCGCCGCCGCCGTTACCACCCCAAGGGGTACACAACCCAGCAAAGACTAGCCGCCCCACGCGATTTCGGAAAGCGATGACGGCGCGGCATATTGCCGGGCACCATCGACCCGGCCCTTAGTGGCGCACCACGCTGCCTACCCACTGGGCCACGATGTTCTCCGCCAGGCTGACCGGCGTCTCCGGGTGGTGCCAGCGGTAGACGATCACCGCGGCTTCCAGAGCATAGCGCTCGGGTTGGCCGCAACGGCACAGGCCGTCATAGCAGCGACGCACGGCCGCGCGGCTGAGAGTCCCGGCGTCGCCCCCCCCGTCGCCCGGCGGCTGGCGGTTGCTGCGGAAGGTCATGGGCACACCCTCTGTTCCTCAGCCGGGCTTATTTCCCGCCTTTTTGGGCCGCGTCGATGCGGCGACCATAAATCTCCAGTCGATGATCGACCAGCGTATAACCGAGATCGCGGGCGATCTTCTCCTTCAGTGTCTCCAGCTCGGGGCAGGTGAACTCGATCACCTCGCCGGTCTGGACGTCGATGATGTGGTGATGATGCTCGGCGCTCGCCTCCTCGTAGCGCGACCGGCCATCTCCGAAGTCCAGCCGCTCGATGACGTTGGCCTCCTCCAGCAGACGCATGGTGCGATAGACGGTGGCGATGGAGATATTGGGATCGATGGCGGAGGCGCGCCGGTACACCTCCTCGACGTCGGGATGGTCGGTGGACTCTGACAGCACGCGCGAGATGACCCGGCGCTGGCCGGTCATCTTCAGCCCCTTTTCCAGGCACAACATCTCCAGACGCGACGTCATGGGGTCCCCGCTTGAATGATATCGGACGCTGTTTCCAAGGCCAAGCCGGTCCCCGGATCAGTCCCCGCGAGCTATAAGACCTACGGCGGAACGCCGCAAGCCTTCCCCTTCAGCGCGGCCCCCAAACGATGGGCATCAACCCCGTGAGAAGTTCCAGGTTGCCGATGTCCGCCCGCGTCGGCGGCGCCAGCCGAACGTGCGCCAGAAGACGCTCCACCCGTTCGTGGGTGGGCGGGTGGGTACGCAGCAGCATGGGCGGGAGCGGGCTTGTCCGGCCCAGGAGCCACGGCCACCCCCGGCGCTCCAGCCGGTCGATCCGCTCCAGGGCCGACACCAAACCCATGGGATCGCCGGTCAGCCGGACGGCGCCAAGGTCGGCGGCGAACTCGCGGTTGCGCCAGAAGGCCAGTTCCAGGATCGCCACCACGGGAGAGGCGATCCCCAACACCGCCACCGTCCACCACGATACCTCGACAGCCCCCGCCATCAGCAGCAGCGCAAGGCACATCACCAGCCCGAACAGCGCGGTCCAGCGGCAAAGCTGGGAGATG
>DASPMK010000289.1:0-5899 GCA_035627075.1 Azospirillaceae bacterium | reverse complement strand
AGGGAGTGGACTTTCCGACCATCTACTACTACGACGGTCAGGGTTTTCTGGCCCACAAGTCATTGGCCGCGCACCGGCTGGCCGAAGTGACGCAGGCGTCGGTCTGCGTCGATACGGGCTCCACTTCCGCGGAGAACCTGCGGGATCTGGCCAAATCCAGCAAGCCGGGATTGAAGGTTGTGGTCTTCGATTCTTTCGAGGGCGCCCTCAACGGTTTCTTCACCCGGCGCTGCGACCTGTTTTCCACCGACCGGCTGGCCTTGGTGGCCATTCGCGCCAAGCGGACCCCGAACGCCAGCGAATACGTCATTTTCCCCGATGTCGTGTCGAAGGAGCCCTTGGGGCCGGTGGTGCGCGACAACGATCCGCAGTGGTCCGACGTGATCAAGTGGGTGGTGGCCGCCACCATCGCCGCCGAGGAACTGGGGCTTGCCCGGGACAATATTGCCGAACAAAGGAAGGCGCCGCGCTCACCCGACGTGGCGCGTTTCCTGGGGAGCGAGTCGGGTAATGGCAAGGCTTTGGGGCTGGCGGAGGACTGGGCCTATCAGGTGGTGGCGCAGATCGGCAACTATGCCGAAATCCATGATCGCAATGTCGGCGAGGGCAGCTCGCTCAAGCTCGACCGCGGGCTCAACGCCCTGTGGAACAGGGGAGGGTTGCTCTATGCCTCGCCTCTGCACTGAAGACCGAGGCATTTTTCGCGCGGAATGCGTGAAAAAACATAATGAAATATGCCAGATAGAAATATAGCCTCCATCATATTTCTTTTATTGGGGCAGGTTGCCGAGGCCGTTACTCGCGAACTGCGTCCCCGCCAAGGAGGTTTGCCACATGCCCCCCTCCGTTCCCGAAGTCCCCGCGCCGGCCGAGTTGCCGGCCGCCCTGCATCGACGCACCTTCCTCAAGGGGGCGGCCGGGATAGCCGCCGCGACGCTCGTCATCCGCTATCTGCCGGGACCGGCGGCCGCCGCCGAAACCGGAGGGGCGGAAGGCGACCTGCCGCCCGGATCGGGGTGGCAGGGGCCGCCGGGCCAAGCCCGCTGGCGCATCGACGGATTCGCCAAGGTCACCGGGCGGAAGGTCTACGCCAGCGACTACCGCGCTGCCGACCTGGGCTGGCCCGCCGAGCGGTACGCGCTGGTGGTGCGGGCCACGCAGGTCAACGTGACGATCACGGACGTCAAGGTCGACGCGTTGCCCGCCGACGCCCGGCCGATGCTGGTGATCGACGGCGCCACGGTAGCGGCCGGACAGATCACGGACCCGGAAAACCAGACCCCGCTGATCGTGCCGGCCGGGGCGGCGGCGGATTACTACGGCCAGCCGGTCGCCATCCTGATTTTCGCCGACCGGGCCACGTATCGCCGCGCCACCACCGCCTTGAGCCAGGGCAACCTGCCGCTGGTCGTCTACGGCGCCCCGGTCTCGCCGCCGGCTTCCGAGGTCTACGGCCCCGCGACCTACATGGTACGCGTGGCAGGCCAGGGAAAAGACGTCTTTTCCCAGGTGCTCGACGGTGTCACCGATTCCTTGACGTATCCGCCCGATGCCTGCCCGGCCCAGCCGGTCGACCCGCATAGTGCCGTGACGTGCGAGGCGTACGCGTACGCCCAGCAGATTCAGCAGGAGATGAGCGGCGGTCAGTGGGACGTGTACCAGCAGGAGTACGGCACCCAGATCATCGACCCGCTGTTCATGGAACGGGAAACCGGGATCGGCTGGTACGAGGCGGGGACCAAGACCCTGCACCTCCTGGTCGGCACCCAGTCGCCCAACGACGCCGTGTCGTCGACCGCCGAGATGTTCGGCTCCACCCAGCGGCCGGTGGAGACGGTGGAGTTGAACGCGTGCTATCCCGGCGGCGGCTTCGGCGGACGCGACTCCTCGGCCTTCACGCCGATCCTGGCGATGGCCGCCTATTTCGCCGACGCCCCGGTCTATCTGACCTACGACCGCTTCGAACAGTTCCAGGCCGGACACAAGCGCCACGGCGGCACGCTGGCCCAGACCATTGCCGTGGATAAGGACGGAACCTTCCAGGCGTTGAACGCCAAGTACGAATTCAACGGCGGCGGCCAAGCCAACATGAGCCCGTGGGTGGCGCAGCTGGCCGGGTTGTCGGCCGGTGGGGCATACGCCTTCCCGCGCTCGGTGGTGTCGGCCTGTTCCGACCGTACGCCGTCGGTGACGTCCGGTTCGATGCGCGGCTTCGGCGGGCCGCAGGCGCTGTTCGCGTTGGAATCGCTGATCGACGAGATCGCGGCGACGCGCGGCATCGATCCCATCGATCTGAGGCGTCGCAATCTTCTGAAGCAGACCGACCGCACCGTTTCCGGCGCGCCGCTGCTCCAGCCGGTGCGGCTGACCGAAATTCTCGACCGCGCCCAGGCCCACCCGCTGTGGCAGACCCGCGCCGCCGTCAAGGCCGTGAGCCAGGACGGCCCACTGGCCTACGGCGTCGGCTTCGCCCTGTCGTTCTTCGGCTACGGCACCGGCACCGACGGTGTGGTGGCAGGCGTGGAACTGGCGGCCGATGGCACGCTGAAGGTGGTGTCCAACGCCATCGACATGGGCAACGGCTCGGCCACCACGCTGGCCTGCGCCACCGCCGACTGGCTGGGCAACAACGCCGACAATGTCACCATGGGCGCCACCGGCTATTGGGACCCGCTGGAGCTGACCTCGGGCGGCTACGGCACGCTGTCCCGCGCTCACGCCAACACCGACGGCCAGACCACCCCGGCGGTGTTCATGTCGTCGAGCGCCTGCATCACCGCCTTCCAGCAGGTGCATGCCCTCAATCAGGCGTGTCAGGTGCTGTTCCAGTCGAGCCTGTTCCCCGCCGCCCAGGCGCTGTGGCAGGCGCCGCAGCTCAACCCCGCGAACGTCGGTTGGCAGGGCGGCAAGCTGACGGCACCGGGGCTGGCGCCGTTGACCCTGGCGCAACTGGCGGCGCAGGCGGCGTCCGCCAACCGCGTCATGGGGGCGATGGTCCACGCCCTGTTCCAGACCGCCTGGGTGTCGGCCGAGTACGCGGTGGACGGGCCGCCGCAGCGTTGGGAAATAGATGCCTTGGCCGTGGCACGCGCCAACGGCGACTGGAAGGTGGTGCCGCGCCGCCGCATCACCGCGCCGGCGCCGGGGGCCGACCGCTGGGGCCGCAGCGTCTATACCGCGTCTGGATGCCTCGCCGCCGTCGAGATCGATCGGAGCTCCGGGCAGGTGACCGTATCGGAGATCGTGGGCTTCCTTGATCCCGGTCGCGTCCTTCAGCCCGACATCGTCGCGGGACAGTTCGAGGGCGGCGTGGCCCAGGGCATCGGCTACGCCCTGTACGAGGGACTGCCGCCGGGCGCCGACGGCCCCGGCAACGGCCAGTGGAATCTCGCCTTCTCGTTCCCGCCGAGCGGCCCGCAATACTATGTGCCGCGGCTGGGCGACATGCCGGTGGGCAAGCTGACGCTCGACATCCTGCCGCCGGTGGGCGACCGGCCGCCTGGCAAGGGCATCGCCGAGGCGGTAATGACGCCGGTGACCGCCGCCATCGCCAACGCCGTCGCCGACGCCACGGGCAAGCGTGTCCGTCAACTGCCCATCACGCCCGACAAACTCCAGTCGTTGAGCTGAGCCATGGATGCTATCTCCTTGAACATCACGGTCAACGGCAAGGCGTACTCCCTGTCCGTCGACCCCTCCATGACGGTGCGCGAACTGCTGCACGACGAACTGGGGTTGACCGGGACCAAGATCTGTTGCGCCATCTGGGTGTGCGGCGTGTGTACCATCGCCATCCAATATGCGGGGAACGACAGCCTTGAATCCACCCGCACCTGCGGGCTGAAGGTGAGTGACGTCAACGGGGCGTCGCTCACCACCGTCGAAGGGCTGGCGGACGGCGACAACCTGCATCCGCTCCAGCAGGTTTTCCTGGAGAAGTACGCCTTCCAGTGCGGCTACTGCACGCCGGGCTTCCTGATGGAAGCCTATGTGCTGTGGGAGACGCTGAAGAAGAGCCCGGTGCCCAAAGACCAGTTGGACGCCACGATCTCCAAGGCCATCAACAATCATATCTGCCGCTGCACCGGCTATGTCCGCTATCTCGACGCCATCCGGGCGGCAATCCTGGCCCAGCCGGGGATGACGACCTGAGCTTGAGGTTCGGCCTAGCCGCATCGTCGCATGGACGGGCGTCTTTATGGTTCCACGTTTGCTCCGGGGTAATTCGGAGCAAACGGGGGAGCGTCCATGGGCATTGGCAGGTTTTTAACGTGTGGCGCGCTGGCGCTGACGCTGGCGGCGTGCCAGAGCGGCTCGACCGGCGAGACGGTGGGCATGTTGGGCGGGGCGGCGGGTGGCGCCCTGATCGGGTCGCAGTTCGGCAAGGGCGGCGGCCAGATCGCCATGACCGCGCTGGGCACGTTGGCCGGCGCCTTGGCGGGCCGTGAATTGGGCCGCTACCTTGACCCCGACGACCAGCAGCGGGCCAACCGGGCGGAATCCCGCGCGCTGGCCGCCAACGAGCCGGTGCGCTGGGGTGATGCCTCGGGCGGGCGCTATGGTGTGGTCGAGCCCGTGCGCAGCTATCAAGGCTCCTACGGCCAGACATGCCGGGACTACACCCACACCATCTATATCGACGGCCGGGCCGAGACGGCACGAGGCACCGCCTGCCGGATGGCCGACGGTTCGTGGCAGGTGGTGGGCTGAGCGTTCTGGTAAACCGGGTTTTAACCAAAATCGGCAAGCATGCTCCGCATCGGCCGCGCCATCCGCGCGGTCTTTGATGCGGGCATCCGACCATGACCGAGACGACCAAGACGCCCGGCTCCACCGGGCGGGAGGGCTTGCGCCGGCTCTACGGCA
Organism: Azospirillaceae bacterium; assembly: GCA_035627075.1. GTDB lineage: Bacteria > Pseudomonadota > Alphaproteobacteria > Azospirillales > Azospirillaceae > DASPMK01. The sequence continues at coordinate 1,033 of DASPMK010000289.1, read as the reverse complement.
CCTTGTGGCACCATGCCGAGGGCGTGCGCCATCATGTGGTGGCGTTCCTGGTGCTGCTGTTCCTGGCGCAGGCGGTGCGGCTGTCGATCCCATGGTTTTTCGGGCAGGCGGCCAACACGTTGCAAACCGCCGGCACCCAGGACGTGACGGCGGCGGCGTGGGCGATGGCCGGTATGGTGGGGGCGAGCGTGGTTGGCTGGGCGCTGCACGGCCCCGGCCGGGTCCTCGAACGCTTCACGGCGGTGCGGCTGCGCGAACGGATGGCCGACGCGCTGTACGCCAAGGCGGTAAGCCTGCCGTTACGCTGGCACGAAATCCACCATTCCGGCGAAACCATCCAGCGGATGCAGACGGCGACCGGCGCCCTGTTCGGCTTCGCCCAGCACCAGTTCGTCTACCTCCAGAACCTGGTCAGCGTGGTTGGGCCGATGGTGGCGCTGTTTTTCGTTTCCACTCCGGTGGCGCTGGCGGCGATGGCGGGCTATGCCGTGATCGGAATCATTCTGGTGCGCTTCGATGGCATGATGCTGCGGCTGGTGCGCCAGGAGAACGCGGCTGCCGCCCGCTATCATGCCGAATTGATCGACTGCCTCGGCAACATCTCCACCGTGGTGACTCTGCGGCTTCAGGAGGCGACGCGGCGCACCGTGGCCGCCCGTTATGCCGCCATCTCCGAGCCGTTACGCGGCACCGTCCTGGTTAACGAGGCCAAGTGGGGGGCCATCGATCTGTTGAACGTCGGGCTGAAGGCGGGGGTGGTGGGGCTGTACGCGTGGCTGGCGTGGCGGCAGAACGGGGTGATCCTGGTAGGCTCGGCGGTGATGGTGCATCAATACGCCGATCAGGTGGGATCGGTGGTCAACTCCATGGCCGGGCACTGGGGCGACCTGATGCGCCACAAGGCCGACATCGCCAACGCCGACGACATCCTGGAGGCGGAGGCGCGCTCGGGAGCCGGTGTCGAACTTCCCATCGATTGGCGCGGCATCCAGGTCGAGGGGCTGACCTTCCACCACGCCTCGCGGCGGAGCGG